>JBGCDY010000072.1:0-7463 GCA_045105835.1 Chitinophagales bacterium | reverse complement strand
TTGCCGAAATGATGGGATTTTTGGTGTCCTTATCTATGACACGCCCTCTAATCACCTGCCTCAAAACGGCTTTTTTAGCAGGTACTTTTGTTTTCATATTTCGAGGAGCATCTTTGGGTAAAGGCTTCAAAATAATCCGTTTGCCCAAAACCTTATACCCTGCTCCAATCGGTTCGAGTATCTCTTCCAAAATAAACCGAAGCGACTTGCCTTCAAAATGCACATCCACCTTCTTTCCTACTGCCACCAAGTTTTTGCTGTATGAAAATCGAACTTCACACTTTTTGCTCAACTCCTTCAATACATCCTCTACCGAAACATCCACCCTTTCCATCGTTACCTTCTTACTAAGCAAACGATTCTCCTTACCGTTGTTTTTGGCGTTCAAAAACATGGTTATTCCAAAAAATAGCCAACAGAAAAGTGAAATTCCCCTCAAAGATGTAGCTTTTGGTTTCCTATAGTTTTTTGGGCTTTTGAGTTATGGTTGAATAGATTGATTTTTTTTTATCTCAAGCTGCTGGATTAGAAATCAGCTTTCCATTTTTATTCTTATTTTAATTTTCATTCGTTATTAGCAACCTTTCCCTTCCATCCAATAAATGCCTTTCGCCTCTTTGATTTCGATTTCCAAAGTTCCTTCCAACACCTCCAAGACTTCCTCCAAACTTGCCGCTTCAAATTCGCTTGTGAATTGACAATTCAAAACCGATTTATCTTTCGCATCCATCTGAATGTTGTAGTATTTATTGACCACATTTATCACCCTACTGATAGGCGCATCCCTGAATACCAATCGTTTTGTCTGCCAAGCCCAGTCATTGTTGTCTCCAATTTTGCCCTTATCCAAGGCTTTCTTTTTGACATCAAAAACACCTTTATCCCCAGCCTCCAATACAACAGATTTGCCTTTATCTGCCCTTGAAGTCAAACTCACTTTACCCGTTCTGACTGTCACCGCAACACTTTCTTGACTTGTCCGAACATTGAAGGAAGTTCCCAAAACACGGGTTTCGGTGTCCTTATTCATAATGATGAAAGGTCGGTTTTCATCTCTTTCGACTTCAAAAAACGCTTCTCCCACCAATCGAACTTTTCGCTCTTTGTCATCGAAGCTTTCGGGATAGGTCAAAATACTGTTTTCGTTCAGCCAGATTTTTGTCCCATCTTCCAATGCTACCTCTTTTTCCATACCTCTGAAAGTCTGAACTTTAACAGATTCTGCAATCGTGCCTGATGGTTGAGTGAATTGTTTGGCAATCCAAACGCTTCCCAACATAAAAACAAATACAGCTGCAATCTTCAAAAACTCCCCAAACAACTGCCGTTTTTTGGGAGCAGGCTCCAAAGTACGTACAATGGTAGGAGCTTCAATAGTCGCTTGAAAGTCTTCCCATTCAGCCTCTGTATCAAAGTCAATATCGGCATCTAAATCTTCGGTCAGATTCCATACTTTTTGAGTCGCTTCAAATTCTGCTTGATTCGCTTCTGATTCTTGAAGCCAAACCTTCAATTGTTGTTCTTCCTCTACCGAAGCCGTTTCGTTGAGGTGTCGGATAATTATATGTTCAATGGATGTATTCATTGGTTAAAATGTCGTGCTTGTATAATGATGACAAGGTAATAAAGACTTACCACTATTTAAAAAACAGTTTTTTTATTCTTTTTTTGAAACTCAAATGATTTTTCAGCGAATTCAATACTTTTTTTCAGCATCAATCCCAAATAACTCAATGAATTTCAATAAATAACACTCCGAAAAGCAAAGTCAAAAACTTCTTAGCAAGCTCTAAATAAACCATAGTCGTCAAGCTAAGAATCAGAAATAGGTGTAAGATGCTCCAAAGGAGCAAAAGCAATAGCCTCGGGCATCACCCTACAAAGCAAAAAAAGAAAATGCCAGCCCTGAAAGGGCGGAAGCATTCAGCTACCTTTTTTGCTTTCGCCCTTTCAGGGCTAATGACACATTTACACTTGACTCACAGGGCGCTGCCCCGTGCTATTGCTAAAACCCTTTCAGGGTAAATTAAACAAAATTTTTCCTTAGTAATAAGAAAAAAATAACTTGAACACCTTAATTCCCCTTTTGAAAGGGGGTGGGGTATGTTAGCTAAAAAATTGTTCAGGTTATTTTTTTACCGTTACTTAGTAATAAGAAAAAAATAACTTGAACATCTTAATTCCCCTTTTGAAAGGGGTTGGGGTATGTTAGCTAAAAAATTGTTCAGGTTATTTTTTTACCGTTACTTAGATTGACGACCATGTAAATAAACGAGTAAAAATCAAGTACCAAGAGAAAATGATGCAATAAAATTACAAACTTCTTTTGAAGTACTTCAAAAACGAAGCAAAAGTTTTGAAAACTTCAAAACCCTGTGGAAGGAGGCTTTTATCATGAAATCAAAACTTTATGCTTTACACTTGACAATGTTTTTTGTCCACTAAAGTTTTGATTCTTGGTATTTCAACTAATTTTGTGTTTTCCTATCCTTCAATCCAATCTCATTTTACCATTCATTCAAGACCTCTCATGTACAAAAGAACGATTTTATTTTTACTCACCATTTTGTTTTCTGTCCAAGCAATCTGCGCCATTGACCACTGGGAAACTGTTGTTTACTCAAGTGATGAATGGCATTATCAACTGGGAGTCAATGCTCCATCTGCTGATTGGAATATGCTCAACTTTAATGATGAGAATTGGTCAAGAGGCGAAGGAGGAATTGGCTATGCGGATGGTGACGACAATACCAACATTGCAGCAGTTCCTTCTTTGCGGATGCGCAAAAAGTTTGAATTACTTGATTTATCCAAAATTGAAGCGGTTATTTTTCATGCCGATTACGATGATGCTTTTGTGGCTTATCTCAATGGGGTCGAAATCGCCCGAGCCAATATTGAAGGAAATCCTCCTGCTTTTGATGCAGATGCCATTGAAGCGAGAGAAGCAGAAATGTACCAAGGCGGTTTGCCAGTTCCTTTTTTACTCCCAAAAAACGCCATCGAAGAGTTCTTATTAGAAGGAGAAAATGTTTTGGCCGTACAAGTCCACAACAAGAATGGAATAAACTCTTCGGATATGTCGGCGATTTTCTTTCTTTCTTTGGGTATAAACGATACCTCCAATGCTTATGGCGAAGTTCCCGAATGGTTCAAGTCTCCCAGTTTTTCATCTCACTTGCCGATTATCACCCTTCAAACCAATGGTCAAACCATCGAAGATACACCAAGTATTTTGGCTGATTTGGGCATTATCTGGAATGGCGAAGGCAATATGAACGATGCATTGGAAGAGCCTAAGGAATACGCAGGAACGGTTGCGGTGGAATTGAGGGGCAGCTCTTCGCTTTTCTTTCCTAAAAACAACTATGAGTTTGAGACGAGAGATGAATTTGGAGAAGACATTGATACTTCTTTCTTGGGTTTTCCTGCCGAAGAAGACTGGATTTTGCATGGCCCTTTTTCAGATAAAACACTCTTGCGGAATGTATTGACCATGCACTTGGCTCAAGAAATGGGGCAATATGCCAGTCGAACCCAGTTTGTGGAATTGGTCATCAATGGTGACTACCGTGGGGTTTATGTACTGATGGAAAAAATCAAACGAGACAATGACCGAGTCGATGTGGCGAAATTGAAGGAAACGGATATTGAAGGAGATGAAGTGACGGGAGGTTATATTTTCAAAATAGACAGAGGTGACCAGGCTTGGTTTTCTCAATATGATAAGTGGAAAAATCCTGGAGAAAAACTTTCTTACGTACTGGTTTATCCTGATTTAGATGATATTCAACTCCAACAATTGGAGTATATCGAGAGCTATGTGGATAGTTTTGAAATGGCAATCATGTCGCCCAATCACCAAATTGGAGGCAAACATTATGAGGAATTTATTGACCTCAATTCTTTTACCGAACACTTCATTATCAGCGAACTGGGTAAGAATGTAGATGCCTATCGTTTTAGTTCTTATTTTCACAAAAAGAAGGATTCTGATGGAGGAAAAATCCATGCAGGTCCTGTTTGGGACTTCAATTTGGCTTTTAACAATGCCGATTATGGCGGTGCTTCTACCACTTCTGGTTGGCTCTACTACATCAGTCAAGCTGGGGCGGAACCTATTTGGTGGAACAAAATGCTGCAAGACCCTTTGTTTAGAAATATTCTTAGGTGTCGTTGGGAGGAATTGCGGCAAGGACCTCTTGATTTGGATGTCCTCTTTGCGTTTATTGACGGACAGGTAGAATTATTGGGAGAAGCTGCCACTCGAAATTTTGAAAGATGGGATATTTTGAATGAATATGTTTGGCCCAATCCCATTGTGTCGGGAAGTTATGAGGGCGAAATTTCAAATCTAAAAACGTGGATTGCACTAAGAATTGGTTGGATGGATGCCAACTTGTTTGGTTTTTGTCAGTCGGTTGGTACGAATGATGTAGATTTTGAGGCTCGTTTTGACATTTTTCCAAATCCTACAAATGGGTCTATTTTTGTGCAAATAAAAGAGAATCATTCTCCTTTTACAAGCCAACTTTATTTGACCGATGTTTTGGGAAGAAAAATCAAGGAGTTTCCTGCAAATCAAAACTTACTGGATATTTCGGAATTGCCAAATGGGGTTTATTTTGTGATTTTGGAAATGGATGGACAGAAATATGGTAAGAAGGTGGTGAAACTTTGACGATAGGAAAACTTTGACAACGGCTTTAGACCATAGCTGTCAAGCTATGAAGCAGAAAGAGATATAAGATGCCCCAAAGGGGCAAAAGCAATAGCGTGGGGCATCGCCCTAAGAAGCAAAAAAGGAAATACCAGCCCTGAAAGGGCGCAAGCAAAGAGGATAGCGGAATGCTTTCGCCCTTTCAGGGCTAATGGCACATTTATACTTGACACACAGGGCGTTGCCCTGTGTTATTGCTAAAACCCTTTCAGGGTTAATAAACAAGATTTTTCCTTAGCTTGACGGCTATGGGTTTTAGTCTTGTCAACAGTTGAACGACACTCACTCAAATTGAAGGAATGATTTTAATTTTGAAACAGTCCCCACTCCAACTGTTGACAGAGTCTTCGACTGCTGTCAAAGTTTTCGTTTAGTTCGGCTTTTTGCCACTATCGACCACGCCCCAGTTGATTTCGGGTCGTAGGGCTTTGGTTTTGGAGTCTTGGCTGATTCCTACAAAACCTGCCAAAAATTCCATTTTACTCTTGTCTCCATTATTGTCCAGTACAAAATCGGCTTTGGAAAGCCCTTTGGGGAGGTCAGCTATTCCCAAAACTGTTTGACCAGATAGGTACTCTTCTTGATTAGAAATTTGTTCGCTGTATTGTGCCAAGTCGATTCCAATTAAGGAGTTTTTGGTGCCATCGTTCAAGTAAGGGAAAAGCTTTACCATCCAGCCTGTGATAGAACCTTGTGGGCTGCCACACATGCCGTTTTTGAAGTGTCGATAATCGTATATTTTGCCCCAAAATTCTTTGTCTACTTCTCCTTTTGCAGCTTGGGTGAATTGGTGTAGGATGGGCATCAAATCATTGACCCACCACTCCAAATCGTATTCTGCCAACTGTTCAAAATCTCGTTCTACTTTTTCCCAATCTTCCACTGTTCCCTCCAAAGTCACGGAAGGAATACCACAGGTAATTCCCACGCTGTAATCAAAATAGCTGCTCATGGCATCCATCAGCGTCACTTCAAAAGCAGTTGTTTCTATCGAACTTGTAGTCGAAAAACGATTGGTTGCCAAGTCGTGCATTTTTGTGCCAACATGGTTTCGAATAGAATCACTAAACTCCGCCAAGATGTTTTCCCAGTAACCTACACTGTTCGCCATCAGATAATCACGTTCTATGCTGATTTTTTTCTTGCCTTCGTGCTTCACAAAATGGTGTCGCAACCCTTCACTATTCATATCTACATGCTTCGCAAAACCTTGTGCTATCACCATCCAAATCATATCGGGTGAAAAAACAAGCGGACGGTGTTGGGCATATGCCAACTGTATGGAAGACGCAAAAGGGTTGTTGTAGCTGATAATCAAGGATTCGCCTCTTTGTGGAAATGCCAATAATGTACGCTTCAAATCTGGATTGAAGCGGTCTTCTTGGCTCACCACACTTCTATCATTCGCCATTCGCCTTTCCATCACCTGCTTGTAGTTCCGTTCGGGCACCAATGCCTCCGCTATTTCCACCTCGCATACATCAAAAGTCGTCTGTGCCGATATTGAAGTATGGATGAATAAAACGAAGATGAAGGCAATTTGTATATATTTCATGTATTGAAGGTTTGTTCCATTGATTTTTTGAAGTGAATTCCTTTGAACTCACAATAATTAGATGATATTTTGGAGGATTTGTTTAATCTACGGTATTTGCTCTTAATATTTGCAATTTATTCATTTATAGGCTCATTTTATTTATTAGCCATTAAATATAATGAATATTTTGATTAACTCAGCAAATGCATGTATATTTGTTTTGTATAATTAACTGATTACGGTTTATAACAATTTTAACAGGTTGGTCAAATTGAAACCTGAATCAACTCTAAATCAATTCAATCATGCATTCAAAAGTATTTTTAAGCGCCATCGCTTTCGTAAAATTTTTATTAATATGCCTTGTATTAATAAACTGCCAAAATACTCATTTATATTCTCAAGAGGACAAGCTGATCAGTTCTAAAAAATTAATAAAAGATTTTGATTACCTCAAAGAGATAGTTGACGCTCATCCTGATCCATACACACATATTTCAGAAAAGGATTTCAACGCTAAGTTTGACAGCTTAAAAGCCACTTTAGATAAGCCTCATTCTGTCTTAGAGTTTTACAAGAAAGCAGCATTTCTTATTGCATTGATTAGAGATGGGCACAGCTCTGTAAGGTTTCCCTATTCTTGGTTAGAGACACAAAGAAAAAAAATAGGTGCATTTCCTTATAAAATTCATTTAACCAATGAAAATGAACTTTACATTATTGAAAGTTTCAATGGCAATAAAAAACTAGTCGGAGCAAAAATACTAACAATCAATGGTATTGGTGTAGATAGTTTTTTGAATAAAATTAACCCTTATATTTCATATGAGTTAATACCTTTTAGGAATACGGTAATTAGCCGCAGTTTTGAAGCGTATCTCTATATCGCATTTGGTCATGCGAATAATACAAAAATAGAATATTCTACAGGAGAGACATCTTTTGTTGAAGTAAAAAATATGCCCTATAAGGAATGGAAAAAATTTCAAAGAAAACACAAAGAAGAACGAGAAGCCAAAATAGGTATAGGAGAACCCTATGCTTATAAGAAGATTGGCGATGGAGTAGGCTTGATAAACATTTATGCTTTTAGGGTTCGAAGTGTAGAAGATTATAAATTATTCCTGCACACAACTTTTAAGAAAATCAGAAAAGACAGTGTACACTCTTTAATCATTGATGTAAGAGGCAACTTTGGTGGATGGC
>JBGCDY010000071.1:0-3141 GCA_045105835.1 Chitinophagales bacterium | reverse complement strand
CCCATGTCGAGCATACGGTCTGCCTCGTCCAATATCAAAATTTCGACTTTGGCAAGTGAAAGTTTTCTTTGGCCATGTAAGTCCAACAAACGCCCAGGCGTAGCGACCAATACATCAATACCGTTTCTCAAGGCTCTCACCTGTGGATTTTGGTTTACTCCACCAAAAATAACGGTAGAACGAATATCTACAAACTTGCTGTAATCTTTCACACTCTCCAATACCTGAGCTGCCAATTCCCTTGTGGGAGTCAGTACCAGCGCACGAACAAATCTTCTTTTGGAGGGAGGGTTTTTGGATAAAAGTTGGAGCATGGGCAGTGTAAATCCTGCCGTTTTACCTGTTCCCGTTTGGGCGGATGCCAACACATCTCTTCCTTCTAAAACCAATGGAATCGCCTTTTCTTGAATGGGAGACGGCTCTGTGTATCCTTTCTTGCTAACAGCTTTCAACAACTCTTCGGATAAGCCTAATTCTTTAAATGACATATAAATTGTTTGTGAAATGACAATCTACAATAAGTGTCATTTCGGAATGAAGCGGCAAAGATACAAGTATTTTCGCCATAACGTTTTGTTTTAATTTTATTAAGGTAGGTTTTCTATCTTCAATTTGGGAGTGATGGTGGTACAAAACACTGTATACGCAAATGCCGTACCGAATATTTATAATGTGAAGATTTAGTGAATAGGACAAGCAGAACTTGTTTTTTAGTAGGTAATATTTTTTCTCGGCAAGGGCGATTTTAACCGCTCACGTCTTCCCCTTTTTGTCATTCTGTAAGAATCTTCTGTGTAAATCGAATGAGTGTATCACAAATTGGTTGTCAAAATTTATCTCTTTCACAAGCTGCCCTGAAAGGGCATTAGCAATAGCGTAGGGCAAAGTTTACGACGCCCTACGAGGTAAATTAAATCTGAATTCAGCCCTGAAAGGGCGTAAGCATTCAAACGGTTTTATGCTTACGCCCTTTCAGGGCTAAAGAAACTCTTTTACACACCGTAGGGCTTCGCCCCACGCTATTGCTTGAACCCCGTTGGGGTTACTATTGCAACACACTCAAATCGAATCAAATTTGAAGCAAAAAAACTCTCCTGAACCCATCAAAATGCAGAGTGTGTCAGCAGTTGAAACCGCCATTGAAGAACCATTCTAAAAATCACATGTATTTGAGAATAAAATCAATACACCAAAACCAAACCTCCAATAGAAAGCCCTGCTCCTGTTCCTATCAACAAAACCTTATTTCCTCTAATAATCCGTTTGGCTTCAATAGCATCGTACAATGCCATCGGAATGCTCGCTGCAATACAATTTCCATGCGTTTCGAGATGCGAAAAATATTGGTTTTCGGGCAATTGCAGCAATCGCCGTCCCATTTTTAAGCCCACTTTACTTGCTTGGTGTGGAATGCAAAGGTCTATGTCTTTGACTTCAAAATCCAGCGGTTGAAACAAGTTTTGGACAAAAGGAGGTGTAATTTGCATGACCAAACGCAGGAGTTCACGCCCTTTCATGTGGAAGGTAAAGGCTTCATCTGCAATAGTTTTGTCTCGCCCATGCGCCACATTACCACCCGCAAACACCATTGTATTTGCCACTCCTTTGGCAAAAGTTTGCATATTCGCATTCAGCACTTTTGAAGGTTCTCCTTCTTCCGAAAATCCTACAATGGCAGCTGCTGCACCATCCCCCAACAAGGTAGAACTTTCCCACTCTTTGTAATTCAGGGATTTGGAAGAAATTTCACTGCTCACAATCGCAATTTTCCGATAGCGTTGTCCATCCAACAAAGAACTGGCAAGGTCTAAGGCGGTGATGAAACTCAAACAAGTCGAGTCTACATCAAAACAAGGAATCCCAGCCATCAATTTGCCCATTTGTTTGGGAATCCAACAGGCTCGATGTGGAATTGGATGGTCAAAAGAAGCTCCCGCACTGATAATCAAATCCAAATCTTCAAATACCAAATCCGATTTCACCAATGCTTCCTTCAATGCCTCCGCCCCCATATATGCCCCTGTCTCAAAAGTGGCGTAATGTCGATACCGAACGCCCGAATGTTTGACAATCCAACCTTTGGGAATTTGATGTGCTTCTTCCAATTCTTTTGCAGTGACTCTGCGAACAGGCAGATATTTGCCCATTCCAAGGATTTTTAAAGATTTGACCATTTGATTACATGATTTTGTAGGGCAAAAATCCCTTGTCATTCAAGGGCTCTTACCTGATAGTCAAACTTACATAGAAAATGCTGTTAGACCAAAAGCCTCTGGCAACTTATCTGAATAGGTCTTACCCCCCTCTTTGTTTTTCCAAAACCTTCTGCGCCTGCAATACATGCCTCTGTTCATGAGCTATCAAAAACTCAATGGCATCCCCCAACTTAAATTTTAGAATACTCCCTAAAAGCGATTTTACCTTAACTTTGTTCATGTTCACCATTGCAGATTGTGCGATGATTGCCAACAAATCTTGGTGGTGCTGCAAAAATTCTTCAAAAACAATTTGGGTACTTTCTGATGGAGCTAAATTATTGGGATTGTATTTTTTGAAGGTCTGGATAGGATTGGAGATTTTTCCATTTGGAGAAGGTCTCGTGCCTGTCGTCATTTTATTGCCAATAAATCCATGTTTGAAGTCTTCTGTGGGAGATTGACCTGCTGCAATTGCTTTTTGGACAGCCTTTTGCATTTCAGGAATGTAGTGACGACTTGTTAGATTGAGGTGTTCGAGGCATTGCAGGATGTTCCATTTTTCAGGTGCAGATTTCCAGTTTAACTGATTTTCATCCAAAGTTTGAAATTCTTCTTTTATGGTTTGGATAATTGTATTGGTATCGACTTTTGCTTGTTCGAGTAGGGCTGTGCTTTTTATCTTGGACATATTTTTGTTTTTTACTGATGAATAGCAAATCTAATTGATTTTTGAAGGAATAAAATTGATGTGAATCAAGTTTATAAAAGCAACAAAGACGCTATTTTAATATCTGTCACAATATAGACAGCGCATTAGCCCTTACTGCCTTACCTTTCAGAAATTGGTGCAGTAATTAGTTGATTGGTGACTCGTGATTAAGTGATGGGACAAAATTAAATCAATATAGGCTCGCACATTGATTGCTTATATTACTTAAACCCA
>JBGCDY010000070.1:0-3369 GCA_045105835.1 Chitinophagales bacterium | reverse complement strand
AAACGTTAGTTCCTTCAAGTTTGGAGCTTTAGAAATATGCATTTGGGTATTGGTAGATACTTCTGTTCCACTGATATAAATCGACTCCAAACTATCCATATCCCCAAAAATATCGGGAAGAGTTCTACTTCCACGCAATTCAACATCAGAGATTTGGAGTGTTTTTAAATTGGACCATTGATTGGGCGTTTCGGGAATCCCTACCCAAAGAATATTTGACAGTTCAAGATGCTCCAAACCAGAGAGGTTTTCATAGTTGGTAAATCTTATTACAGATTCGATGTCTCTAATAGCCAGTTCCTTCAAATTCTTTAACGCAGATAAATTTGAAGGTAATTCAATAACGTGTTCCGTTGTATTTTGAAAAGTCATTCTAAAAACATCCCATGATTTCGTTCCGATAATATTTGGAAAATTGACAGCATTCAATAAAACTACTTCCCTCAAATTTCCAAAGAATATTAATTCACGTGCCAGAGGTTCCTTTGTGTAGGACTTATTCTTATACACTTCTAAATAGGGAAAAGCGGAAGTAATATGTTCCGTCGTTATATTGGAAGTCAAAGACTTAACAGAATTTATGGTAGGAATTTGATTGAAATGTGCTGCATCGCAATTAAAATCAATCTCTACCACTTCTGTATAAGCCATTAATTGATTGCTCAAATCAATTGCAGTATCCAAACAATCACAATAAATACTAAGAGTCAAAGCATTGGCATCTTGCTGTTCGTAAAAAGGAATAAAAGAAGAGCAATCATTATTTGTCTCTATCGGTCTAAGACCGTCACCTTTGTTGCAAGCAGTAAAGGCAATAGCTATCACTAAGAGAAAAAATGTTGATAGTTTCATATTGCAATGATTTTACACCTCAAATCTCTAAGGTAGTTTTTATTTAAGAATTATCAAATTGGTTTACCAATTACTTGCCAACCAATTTTCGATATTGTAAATTCGTGCCTATTTCAACCTCCAATCTTGCCCCATCTGGTCAATTTGAAGGCAAAACAAATAACCAAAAAATAAAAAATGGACACCAAACTAAAAGTATTGGTTCATGGAACTGGATTTGCAGGACAAGGTCATACAGATGCCTTTCGAGCGGTAGGTGCTGAAGTCGTTGGCATTGTTGGCAGAACCCCCAATCGTGTAAAAGAAGTAGCTGAGAAAATGAACATCCCCTACGCTGGTACAGATTGGCAGAAAGCATTGGAGGAATGTCAACCCGATATTGTTTCTATTGGTACACCTGGTGGGGCTCATTATGAACCCATCACTCAAGCAATCAATTTTGGATGCCATGTATTTTGCGACAAACCATTGACCCATAGTGACGAGCCAGCCTTAGAATTGTACGAATTGGCGAAACAGAAAAAAGTAAAAACGGCGTATGCTTCTAGCTTTCGTTATATGCCACACATTATTCATGCGAAGCGATTGGTGGCAGAGGGGGCAATTGGAGAGCCAACAGAGGTAGAGTGCATCTCTCACTTCAATTTGGAGCGAGACATTCCCTTTGGCTGGTCGCATCGAAAAGAAGCAGGAGGTGGTCGTTTGAACAACAATTTTACCCACAAGATTTCCATTGTCACCTCCGTAATTGGCGAAAAAATCCTTTCGATAAGCGGAGAAGTGCGTGACGATTTGGGCAAAGCGCCCATCGTTGAGGGCGTGCATAATTTCAAAACGAGAAGAAAATTTATTCCCAAAGACCTGAACGACCCTTCGCTCAAATGGGGCGAAAGCAATGTCGAATGGACTTATACAGTATTGGCGCAGTTGGAAAGTCCCTTTGCCTCCAAACCCGTTTCCGTACTCTTCAAACATGGTGGATTGAATCCCCGATTCAATGAAGACCATATTGTGTTTTACGGAACAAAGGGAGCTATTTATATCAAAGGTCATTATGGACATGGACCACTGTATTCCTGGAATCAACAAGGTAAAAATTGGAGGGAACTAGCACTACCACAAGATATAGTTGAAAACCAACCAAAAATTGAAGGAGATACAGAGCGAAATTGGCAATATTTGGTTAGAGAATTTGTGAAAGATATTAAAGGGGAAACATTTGAACCTTACCAAACTTTTAAGGAAGGAAGCCTGTATCAGCAACTCATTGACATCATTAGGAGGTGACGGGTTGCGAGTTTTCAGGTTGCGAGTTGCGGGTTGCGAGATGCGAGTTGCGAGTTGCGAGATGCGGGTTTTTGGAGTTTTGATTTTGGGGTTGAATTGGGAGGTAAGGAGTTATAATAGAAAATGTTGATATTTGAAATTTTAAAACGAAATAAAAATATTATGGCTAAGACCTACAAAGACTTAGATGTTTACAATATCTCTTTTGATTTATTCATCAGAACGCATCGCTTTACACGTCGACTGCCTAAATATGAAACGTATGAATTGGGCAGTCAATTAAGAAGATCGGCAGATTCGGTCAATTCTAATATTGTTGAAGGATATGGAAGGAAAAGATACAAAAATGATTTTGTGAAATTTTTGGTTTATTCTCATTCAAGCAATGATGAAACAATAAACCACCTGAAAAAAATTGAACTCTTATACCCAGAATTATCTGCAACAGCTAAAACGCTGAAAAACGAATACGACAAATTAGGTGGGAAACTCAATAAATTCATTGAATACGTAATCAAAAACTGGAAAACCTAACCCATACTCCGCACTCCATAAACCCACATCTCACAACCCGTAACCCGTAACCCGTAACTCGCAACACTATGTTTTATGAATATTTAGTCATTGCAGGCTATTTTCTGCTCATCATCGGAATCGGTTTTACATTCAAGAAAATGGCGAGTAAATCCACCAGTGATTATTTCCGTGGTGGCGGTCGGATGCTTTGGTGGATGGTGGGTTCTACAGCATTTATGATGCAGTTCTCCGCTTGGACTTTTACAGGTGCAGCAGGGAAGGCATTCACCGACGGCTTTGCAGTCTGTTTGGTATTTATCGCCAATACCTTTTCCTATTTCTGTGGTTGGGCCTACTTTGCCCACCGTTTTCGTCAGACAAGGGTAGATACACCAACAGAAGCAATCAAGGGGCGTTTTGGGCCTCAAAATGAACTGTTTTTCTCTTGGGCATTGATTGTTTTTACATTGATTAATGCAGGGATTTGGTTGAATGCACTGGGCGTATTTGCCAGCGCTGTTTTTACTGCGGACATCAACATGACCATTATCATTACAGGTTTTACAGTGGTGTTTGTTTCGGTGCTTTCGGGTGCATGGGGAGTAGTGGCATCTGACTTTATGCAAACTTTGGTCGTGGCAGTAATATCCGTTGCTTGTGCGATTGTGGCATTGGTCAAAGTGGGAGGCCCTGTCGAATTGGTTACCAATTTTC
>JBGCDY010000069.1:0-4559 GCA_045105835.1 Chitinophagales bacterium | reverse complement strand
TTCTTAGCTTGACGGCTATGCTACTGAAATACTAAACTATTTTCGTTACAGGTGTACTTAGTTTGAACACCAACAAATTTTGTTCTACTTTAAAATTCAAAACAAATGAAAGTACTTATGGTTTGCCTCGGAAATATTTGTCGCTCCCCTTTGGCAGAGGGTCTTTTGAAGCGCAAAGCGGAAGAGAAAGGTTTGGATTGGGAAATAGAATCGGCAGGAACGGGAGCTTGGCACATTGGCGAAAAACCAGATTCTCGCTCCATTGAAGTGGCTGAGAAACACGGTTTAGACATCACCAATCAAAGGGCGAGAAAGTTCAGCCCCAAAGATTTTGACCATTTTGATTTGATTTACGCAATGGATACCTCCAATTACCGAGACCTTATCCGACAAGCACACAATCGTGAGGAGGAGGACAAAGTCGAGATGATTCTCAACGAAGCCTATCCTGGAATGAACCGTGCCGTACCTGATCCTTACTACAAGCGAGCGGGTTTTGAAGAAGTGTATGGGTTATTGGACAAAGCTTGCGGTAAGATTGTAGAGAAATATGCCTAACAAAAGAGAGTGTTTGAACTTGTATTTGAGTTTTTAATTTCGGTTACTCTTCCACATATCCTATTTGCTCACAATCCACTTCTACCCAATCTGCCAAACCTGCTTTTTCCACACGTTTGCGAACCGAAATCGTGGCATACTCTGCTGGAACCTCCACTTCTTCGGTATAAGCAGGTTTGACCATTTTGATGACATCTATGGTTCGATAGGTTGAAGGAATCACCGCTCGTTTGAGGGAAGCAGGTGTCAAAACCATGGTTTTGGTGATGGTTTGTACGATGGGAGGCATATTTTTTTCGATAGGCCTTGCATGTGTTTTTACAACCTCTTCATACAAGGTATCCAAACGAGGAGGGGTGATTTCCCAACACCAAACGATACAATCTTCGATTTCACGCTGCTCAAAACAGGCTGCATCGCTCATGTTTCTTTTCCATTGATAACGAGCAGGTTCGAGTATCACATATTCTTCTTGTGTCTCAAAAACAGGAGGAACAAAGCTATAATCAGTATAAGCAGGTTCAATGACAACTTCGACCTCTGCAGTTGTGAATTCAGCTGGAACTACTTCAAAAACAATATAGCCTTCTTGTTCGAGTACTTTTTGTTGGATGGTGTCGTATTCTGCGGGATGGGGAATGAGTTTTTTGTAGGCTTCTTTGACCAGAACTTCTTGACTGATGGTTTCATATCTTTCTTGCCCAATACATTGCTTATAGCATTTTCCAGCTATTGCGTTTTTGGGTAGCTCCAATGTCTGAGCATGGGAAAAATCAAGACTGATTAAAAGGAAGAGTGGGAAAAATAGTTTGTAATTCATGACATAGCAAATTATAATTCTACTAAAAGCTAAATAAATTATTGCAGATCATAGAGACTACCGATAAAAATGTTTATGAATTTATTTAGATAGTAAAAAATATAAAAAAATAATGTTTTATTTTTACTTGAATAACATAATATTTAGAGGTAGTAAAATACCTTAGTTGTGCTATTTGTACTTCAAAATTACTTTAAATTTTATTAGAGATCAAATTTTTTTGTTTTAATCCTCTTCTTCAAGTAGCAAATTAGGAACGCTATAAAAATAAACTACATTTCTTTAGTTGAACCTACTCCAACTTACTCAAGAAGTCGGGGCAGGCTTTTCAAAAGGAGAGTAATTATTGTAATTTATTGGGCTTTTTAAAAATCCACACAAATTAGATTATTGGGAGAAAATCCATGAAACGGTTTGTATTATCCTGAAAAATACTTCAATACTCAGAGGTAAGCGTTTTTGGATAGTCATGATTAGTAAGATTTGAAGTTCTTGATTGTATCCGAAAAAGATTTAAATCGATCCTTTTTTTAGACTAAATGTCTCAAGCCTTTCTCTTTTTTCTAAAAAATACCTGAATGCCTTTCCCTAAGTTTAATGATGCAATTCATAATCACTTATGAATCCTATCATATATTGCATATTTATTGGTTTGGATTTATTTTTTATATGTCTTCTTGACTAAGCCCCATTTATTCTTATCTTAATTCGCTGACAGCGCCTCCGTTTTTTTTGTTTATTTATTCAAATGTATTCTCTTGAATGTTCAATGTTTAGGAATTTTGGAAGCTTTAATTGGCTCAGGTTTTATAGAAATATTAATGTGTAAATTTGATGTTTGTGATAGATAACAAGAGAATAAAAAATAAAGCAATTTGTTGTTAATCTGCTGTGAATGAATATGATTTTTTTTTATTGGTTACTTGGAAAGTAAAGAAATATAGATTATTTTTGCGCCCGTTTTTTAGTGGAATGTTTTTTGTTTGTTGATGGACACACCTAAACAACGAAATTCCTCCTACACACTATACTCACCTAATGTTATTTTAAGATTTTAACCTAATAACAACACCCCTAATTTTTTATTAAATAATTAATTCACTTATTATGTTTTCAAAAACTTATGCTGCAATAGGATTATTCCTGATTTGCAGTCTAGCCATGTTCCAAACTATTTTTGCTCAAAATTCTTTTAATGGAGCTGTGAGCCACTCCAATCGTATTTCAGAAACTCCGACCGACAAACTGGTCAAAGTACAGCGTTTTTTGAATATTTACGCAAGCATTGGTAAATTTTCAGGTGTGGCAATCCTTGCTCACAATGGCAAGCCGATCCACAAGTTTACAACCAAATATTCTACTTTAGACTTCAAAATCAGGTGTGCCTTATCTACACAGTTCAACACTTGTGACATCACTCAAGCATTTACGGCTACTGCCATCATGCAATTGGTCGAACAAGGCAAAATTGGACTAAACGATAAGATCGGACAATATCTTTTTAAACTTCCTCTCCAAATCGGGCAAGGGATTACTATTCATCAATTGTTGACACATACTTCTGGATTGGGAGATTACTACAATTTGGAAGAATACCGAGAACACTTCTACGATATTCAAGACATGCAAACATTGGTAGATTTGACAATGAAATATCCATTGGATTTTGCTCCAGGAACACAAGTCAAAAACAGCACAATTGGGTATCTATTGTTGGGAAGTTTGATAGAGCAAGTATCGGGAGTGAGCTATGATGACTATGTTCAAAAAAACATCTTTGAACCAAACGATATGAAACAATCTGGCGTATATAGCTGGTTTGACCCCGCAGAACAACAAGCAGTTGGTTATCTACCCAATAGAAAAGGAGAATCCAAAGGAGCACCTGAATATTGGGGCGCACATGCTTTTGGTGCAGATGCTTTGCACTGTTCTATTGAAGATTTGCTGAAATTTAGTAATGCTTTTCAAAGCGGGAAAATACTTTCTCAAAAAGCACGAAATTTAATGGTGACTCCTCATTATACAAGCTCTGAAAATGCCCAAGAACAAATTGGGTATGGATGGAAGGTAAAAGATATCGAAGGTCAGAAAGCCATCTACCAAGGAAGTGCTTTGGGAGGGCTTAGTGCCGCACTCAGACACTATAAAAGAGATGGGTACACTGTATTGATTTTCTCAAACTTTGGAGACAATACAGCCAATATTGTAGCGGATAAAATTGAAGGTATTCTAACGACCAACAATGAAACCGTACCTCATCATGCAGCAAGTTATGTGACCTATGATTTGATCAACGAAAAAGGAATAGATTATGTGAGAAATAACTTTGATGAGATTGTTCAAAAAAACAATTTGGAAATCAAAGATATGTGGCCTTTTTACTCACTTGGTCAGGACTATTTGAAGGAGAACAAGCCTACAACAGCATTGACTGTTTTTCAATTGGGAGTAAAAAGGTATCCTGATGCGCCAATGTTGTACGATGCGATGGGAGACTGCTACCACCAACTTCAAAACAAGGCAATGGCAAAGCAATCTTTTGAACGCAAACTTCAGTTGAAGCCAGGTGACCAACGTGCAAAAAGAATGTTGGAAGTCATTGAATCGACTACCTATGCCAATGTTCAAAAAACACCACCTGCTAACAACCAACAGGTATTGGTCAATCATCAAGTATCCAATAAGCCAGAACAAGCTTTTGTGAAAACAAGCTATAAGCCAACCGCCACCAAGAGCAATACTACTGCTGCTGCGAGTAAAAAAGTGCATACAGTGGTGGAAGTGATGCCTGAATTTCCTGGAGGACAATCTGCGCTTCACCAATACATCTACCAAAACTTACGTTACCCAACGATTGCTTATATCAATGCCATTGAAGGAACGGTATATGTTGACTGTGTAGTAGACAACTATGGGAATATCATTGATACTCAGGTAAACAAAACTGTTGAAGGAAATGATGGTGGTTTGTCATTAGAAGCCATGAGAATTGTCAATAGTATGCCTCGATGGGCACCAGGTACTCACCAAGGAGCAGAGGTAATGGTAAAACTGACCATTCCGATTCAATTCAATAAAGGAAACTTTATGAAAGGAACAGACAACACTGGTCGATAGCCTACTTTAAAATAGTTGGAAATAGAAATAAAAAAAGGTTCTTTGACAATTTTTGTGAAAG
>JBGCDY010000068.1:0-5300 GCA_045105835.1 Chitinophagales bacterium | reverse complement strand
TAAAGACAGTTCGCCTGTAGGTAGTAAGGATGCAATCAGAAGGTCTATGTCACCATCTGCATCGACATCTTCTATTACAACATCTTGAAATGAAGTTAAGTCTTGGCTTATGGGTTTAGGCTCACTGAAAATACCCTGACCTTCGTTTTTGAACCAAGCAACTATGCCTCCTGAATAAGAACCTGCAAATACATCCATCAAACCATCTTGGTCAAAATCGGCTGCTTGCACTCTGTGTGCCATATTTACTTCGGTTGAGACAATGTGTTGATTTTGGAAATGAGCCGTTCCATCGTTTTCGTGCCAATAAATGGTCTTGTCCCAATAAGCGGCACTCAATACATCTAAATCACCATCCTTGTCTATGTCGCTTACTTCAATGGATTCTGGTGTTCGAACATTGTCTGAAATAATTTGAGGAGTAGAAAAATTCCCAATTCCATCATTTTCAAACCAGTAAATAGTATTTAAATCCCATGAACTACAGAGAATATCTATATCGCCATCCTTGTCTATATCTGCCGCTTTCACCGCAGTAGGTTCTGTCAGTTCGTCACTCAGTAAATGTTCTTTACTAAATTGTCTATCTCCATTATTTTCAAACCAGAATATGCGATTCTTATCTTTTGATGCAATAATGACATCCAGTTTTCCATCGCCATTTATATCTGCGACTTCGCCTGTAGATGGATAGATACCACCTAAATCAATAGATTGTGCTCCTCCGAATTGGGCAAAACATGTTACAAAAGGTAGGCAACTGAGTAGCAGTAGTAAGTTTTTCATACGAAAAATGTTGATGGTTATAAATGAAAAAACGCCCACCAATCCCCTTGTGTATTATAATATTTTAGCAATCAAATGTAAGTAAATATACTTTAGATAACAAATTTATATTCAAATAGCTAAATTGTTTTTACTCAATCAATACCTTTCCACTCCCCAAAACTCTATTTGTTCCTTCCTCCAAAACCCTCACCAAATACAACCCACTCTCCAAATCCTCTCTCTCCAAATTCACTTTCCTTTCCTTCAAATCCAGTTCATGAACCTTTCTACCGATAATATCCATCACCTGCAATCGGTAGTTTCCTTGTGGAAGATTACTCACTTCAATGGTGGTATAATCTGAAAAAGGATTGGGAAACACACGAATGGAGTAGTCAGAATGGAAGGCTTCAATATCCGTTTCGACTTGTTCAATCAAGGTAAGTGTGGCGGTATTGGTAATGATTGCAGGATTGAAGTCAAAGAAAATAGACGCAGTATTGTCGACTTCTGTCTTATCTCCAATTCCTTCCAATGAAGCAATTCCAAACATCACAAAGCCATGACTTTCTTCTTCATTTGTGGTACTGTCGAGCAACATAATGTCGTCAAAATAAAAAGTAGCCAAGCCTGTTTCTCGATTCAGTTCGGTTCGGTAATTATGGCTTGCAGTGATGGGATGAAATGTCGTCAAATCCAGTTTTTTGTCCAAAATATCTTCAATGCGGATATTGAAGGCGGTGTCGTTTCCTGTATTTTGGAAGCGAACAGTGTAGAGAATGGTGTCGGCAAGGTAGGCAAATTCGGATTGTCCGAGGAGATTGGAACGGGCGAGTTTGTCGTTGGGGTCGTAAGAACAAAGTAGTTCGCTGTTATAGCCTGTATTTTTGGAGTAAATGAGTTCTTGGTTTTCATTGAAGAGCTGGACAGTGGCTTGTGTTTCGAGAATTTCGCCTATAAACTCTTCGCTGGGCATTTGGAATTGCAGTTGGATTTTATTTTGATGAGTAGGGTGAAGTTCTAAAAAATGCCAAGTCAATATTCTGTCTTCAATGACATCGGGTTCGGGTATTGCAGAAACAAAGTTCATTTTTTCATCTATTTCAAGAGTAATTGTTCCCTTGGCTATGATAGTGCCTGTGTTGGTGTAGTTCAGCCAATAGCTTGCTTCTCTATTGCAGCGAGTAGGAGAATTGTTGAGGTGTGGTTCTACTCTTGGAAAAAGCCTATTAGGTTTGAAGCCAAAGTAGTAGGTCGGGAGTTCAGAGTTACTGGGTATGTTTATATTGTAGGTTTCGGGAGTGGTAAGTTTCCATAGGGCCGTGGAGGGAGAGGATAGTTGATATTCATTGTTTTGTAAAAAATAATGGGTATAACCTTCTTGGTCGGTGAAGATGGCATCGTAGCTCGGTTCGAGTAAAGTTTCTCGATTAATAAATGGTTTTTCATTATCTTCATAAATCCCATTTTCATTCAAATCTTGAAATACAAAACTACTTATTTTGGTAGTGCCTGAGAGATTTTCGTACCAAGCTATTTTATCATCGTGCACAGAAGCCGAAAGTATATCCATATCGCCGTCACCATCCAAATCGGCAGAATGTACATCCCATGCGCCTTTAGCATTTGTAGAGATTGGGATTTCGGGGCTAAAATCTCCACTGCCATTGTTCTCATACCAAGCCACCTTATTATCCGTAACCGAAGCCGAAATTATATCTGTGTCACCATCATTGTCCAAATCTATGGCGTAAACATCGTTTGCAAAATCAGCATTTGTGGAAATTAGGATTTCGCTGCTAAAATTTCCATTTCCAGCATTTCTGTACCAAGCTATTTTGTCATCACGTCGAGAAGCCGAAATTACATCTATGTCGCCATCATTGTCTATATCCTTAGCAAATACTCCATTTGCCATACCTGCATTTGTAGAAATGATATTCTCTTCGTCAAAATTTCCATTTCCATCGTTTTTGTACCACACTACAACATCATCAGCCTGTGACACCATAAGGAAATCCAGGTTATTATCTCCATTGAGGTCTTCAACATAAATGGAACTTGCTCCATTAATACCATTCAAATTAATTAGTCTTTCACTAAAATTTCCACTTCCATCATTTTCATACCAAATTATCTTACCATCAGTAAATGAGATTGAAAATATATCTGCATCTCCGTCTCCGTCTGAATCAACAGCATAAACGGGCCCCACATTATATATTTTTGTTGAAATAATGATCTCTTCGTCAAAATTTCCATTTCCAACATTTTTATACCAAGACAGTTTACCATCCGTAAAAGAAGTTGAGATTATGTCTATGTCACTATCCCCGTCCAAATCTATGGCAAATACAGAACTTGCCCCTTTGGCATTTGTCGAGATAAGGATTTCATCACCAAATTCACCGTTTCCTTGATTTCTGTACCAACTTACTTTATTGTTTCCAAAGGAAGCCGAAAGTATATCCACGTCTTGGTCACCATCTAAATCTGCAGTATAAACAGACCGCACACCATCAGCATTTGTTGAAATAATCTGCTCTTCTCCAAACGAAGTTTGTCCTTTTGCACCAATGCTACCCAGCATCAAGATGCTCAAAAAAAGTATAAAACGGCTCATTATGTCCTGTATTTAAATTTTTGAAATAGAAGCAAGTATAAACCTTTTTCTTAAAACGACAAAATCAAAATCATATCCCCTCCAAAAACTCCCCAATATCCACCTTCTTGATCCGAATCCCCAATTTTTCCCGCAATCTTGCACCCTTCAATGCGGCACTGCCGATGCCAAAATTCATCAAAAAAGCAATTTCTTCATGTTTCAGCCCCATCAAGGTATAACTGCAAAATTTCAAGTCGTTTTCGTTGAGACTTGGGAAGCGGATTTGGAGGCGGTCGAGAAGTTTGGGATAGCAAGATTCAAAGTATTTGGCGAACGCTTGCCAACCTTGCTCGCCTTTTAGCCTTTTGTGAATAGACAGACTAAGCTGGGTGAAATTTTGTTGGCTTTTGGGAGAGAGTTCAGCAAATACGCTTTGAAGGCTGGTTTCAATGGTTTCCAATAGACTGTCTTTTTCGACGATGTGCAACCAAGCCAAAGCCAATTGCCGTTGATAAGCTTTTACTTCCGTCCGCAAGTTTTGCATGGTCATGGAGTGGTTCAAAGGTTCGTCCAACCATTTAGAGATGTCCAGATGCAATAGGTCACGAAGCAGTTGGTTGTAGTTGTAAGAATCTTGAAGGCTTTGTTTGTCAAACTGTTGTTGGGTTTTGAGTTGTTGAATTTGTGCCAAAACCATTTTGCGAAAATCTTGGAGGAGGTCAATTTGTCGCTGCAAATCCATATTGGTCAGCGTCAATTCGGCATTTTGAATGCGGAGTTCTTGCTCTTGTGGGTGGAGGTGATTGGGCAATCTCTCTATAAACTCCCTCAATTCGGGCGTACACTTGAACCATTCCCCCTTCAATCGAAGGTCTTTGAATTTTTTGTGAATCGCCCTTTCATGGGATTCATCGGGTACACGAATGGCTTTCAAGAGTTTCACCTCATAGCCATGACTGTTTTCAATCGTATTCTGTCGCCTTTGCAGGTCAAATGTTTTGCCGATTTTGACAATATTTGAACCTGTAGAATGAAAGAAATAGACCCACAAACCGCTGATTTGGGTATAACCGTGTTTGAGGAGTTCTTGATTTTTTTCAAATACCCATATTTCAAACTTTGGTGAAAGCCATGCTGCAAATTTCAGAGCGAGTTTTTCACACATCCAAGTACCATAATATCTGCCACCATTAATTACATTAAGAATTTTCTCGGTATGAAGATTGTCATACCGATATTTTAAAGCATCTATAAATCTTTTTGTTTGTTTTAGTTTTAAAAAATCAGCAGGTGATTTTCCAAAAGGTTTTGCCATTTCCGTAGCATTGACCATTTTTTGCTTTGTTCCAAAATCAAAAGTAATCTGATGGTTGTTGTAGGTAAAAATGTGTAAATTTGACATTCCTTTAAATTTCTTGATTTGAAGAATGAAGGCACTGCAAACTTTGGTCGGAGAGTAGTGTCTTCTATTGTGTAAATATACCTAATAAAAATCAAAAGTAGTCTAAAATAACAGTATTTTACTTTGAGTAACCAAGATAAAATAGTTAGAAAAGTTTATTTGCTTCAAAACGTTAAGACCAATGAGCTATTGGCTTGGTCGAATTTGAAGAAATTGTATCAATATGTTGAAGGCAAAGAAAACAGTGCGGTTAGTTATGGAGGTGTTGCCAAACAAATGCGATTGAAGAAAAAATATAAGTTTATTTTGGAGGACGAGGTATGGGTGATATGGGTGAGAGAGGTGAATTGAAGAAATAAAAAATCCACTATGAAGATTCTCATAGTGGATTTTGTTTAAGGGAGCATTCAAATAATAAGGTACTCACTATTGATTGATGAACATTGCGGATTCTTTTTTGCTTGCTCCCTAATTTGATTTGTACTTATAATTTCACAACCTACATCCTCCAAACACCATAACCAT
>JBGCDY010000067.1:0-4974 GCA_045105835.1 Chitinophagales bacterium | reverse complement strand
GCCTGATAATGATAAACTCTACTTAACAGATGTGATGAACCTTCACTTGAATGCGGATTTGGTGGTTTTGAGTAGTTGTGAGAGTGGGGTGGGCAAATTGGAGGTAGGCGAGGGAGTGATGGCACTGCATCGGGCATTTCTCTATGCAGGTGCGCAAAACATTGTCTATTCCCTCTTCAAAGTTCCACAGGATTCTACAAGTGAATTGGTACAAACGTTCTTTCGGTATGTATTGGAGGGAGATACCTATTCGACTGCCTTACGCAAAGCTAAGTTAGGTTTGATTGAGAATGAATCTATGGAGCCGATTGATTGGGCAGGATTTGCCTTGATTGGGGCTTAAAAAGAACTTTGACAAAACATTTACCTTACAACTTTACAACAAAATCTGACATGTCTTATAGTTCTAATGAACAATTCGCACTTGCCCAACAATACTACCAAGAAGCTGAAGCCTTGATTGAAAAAAGCAGGTACAAAACAGCCTTTCCCCTCTTAGAAAAAGCCAATAAAATTCTACCTCTACTTGGAGAGGAAGCAGCCATACTTCAATCAAAAGTTTTGTGTGCTATAAGTGATTGTTATTCAGATAAATGTGACTATTTAAGAGGGCTTTTATTCAATCAAAAAGCATTGGATATCCGAATGGAAATATTTGGAGAGCTAGGCGAACTGACTTTGGAGGTAACCATTTCGAGAGGATGGATATGGAAACAACAAGGGAAATTCCACAAGGCATTGAGTTATTTCAAAGAAATATTGGAAAAGTGTGCTATTGCTCCTCCAAGTGATTCCCTACAATATGGGGTTTTACACTATCAAATAGGCGATTGCTACAAGCAAATAGAAGATTACTGGCAGGCAATCCTTTATATTCAAAAATCCATAGAGATTTTTCAAGAATTGAAAAAACCTAATGAATACCACATTACATTGTGTTACCATCAAATAGGAGGATGTTATGCTCAGGTAGGAGAAATGAAGGAAGCGATTTTTTATCTTCAAAAAGCAATGAATAAGTATGTGGCAGACAAGAAATATCTCGAAATCTGCAATATCCACATTACTATGGGAGGAATATACAACCGCTTGGGAGAAAATCAACAAGCCCTTGATTCTTATCAAAAATGTGTAGGAATTTTGAATACTCTAGAAATAACTCGACCTTCTTTCCTTGGTGTTTCCTATATGGGGTTGGGAAGGGCTTATGGTGGTTTGAAAAACTTTGAAAAAGGGCATAAATACTTACAAAAATCATTGGATGTCCATCTTCAGATGTATGGGGTTAAAAGCCCAAGGGTGGCACATACTTATTACAACATTGGACATTTGTACAGCAATGAGCAATCTTATTTGCTTGCACTCAAAAACTTGCAAAAGGGTCTACAAGCTTGTATTCCTGCTTTTGAAGAGGAGGATATTTACCTAAATCCCTCTTTGATAGACCTTCAAAGTATTGAAAACAATGTGGCTATTCTCTTATTGGCTACCAAGGCGGAAACCTTTAGAGGATACTATTTGAATGTTGCGACAGATAGTAAAAACATAGATATGGCTTTGGAGAGTGCAGGTTTGGCGATTAGATTAATGGAACAAATAAGACAACGCTACTATTCTGACCATTCAAAATTAGCGATGGAAGAAACCCATAGTAGAGCCTATCAAATAGGTTTGACCATAGCACATACTGCGTGGAAAAATACCAAGAATAGAAAGGCACTTGAGAAAGCGTTTTTATTTGCCGAAAAAGCCAAAGCTGTTTTGCTCCTGTCTGCCATGCAAGGTGAACTCACCAAAATCGAATCCCCCATACCCCAATCACTTTTGGAGAAAGAACAAAGCCTAAAAAAACAATTGATTCAACTTGATAAAGCGATTCAGGTACAAAAAACTGTCAAAGGGGAGAAAGATTCAAAAGAAGCAGCTATTCAAAACCTGCAAATAGAGTTTTTGGAGTACCATCGGAAATATAGCCAACTGATGAAACAAATGGAGGAAATCCACCCCGATTATTACCAACTCAAATACCAAATCCAAGCTATTTCCATTGTAGAAACCCAAGCTTTACTTCAGTCTCAAGAACTGTTGATTCAGTATTGTCTCCATTCCAATCAACTGTTCATTTTTGCGATTGGAGTAGATAGTATTTGTTTTGAACTAATAGAACTCGACACGGATTTGGCTCTATTGATAGAGAGTTTTCAAAAGACGGTATTTCTTAGCGACTTGGAGCAGTATATTTCTATCGCTCATCAATTGTATGCCTTGATTTTGAAGCCCATTGAAGCCGAATGGAAAACAAAAAAACAACTGACCATCATCCCAGATGGAGATTTGCACCGCTTGAACTTCGATGCACTGATTCACCCTATTTCACCCACCGAATCTAAGTCTATCGAAAAATTCTCTCAATTGTCCTATCTGCTCCGTGATTTTCAAGTTCGCTACCACTATTCTGCGACTTTGATTGGTCAAAATCATCAAAAAACACAGATGGATATCAGGCGGGAAATAGAAGACGGTTTCTTGGGCGTAGCTCCCGTCAAATTTGGCAAACGGGAAACAGGTGCAAGTGGTTATATCCTCAAGAGCAAAGGCAATGGTCGAGAAATCGTGCTCAAGTCGGGAGCAAGTGAGGCAGATGCCTTAGTAGATTTAGCAGAAACAGAAATAGAGGTCAAAAAGGTGTATGAATTGTTTGAAGAACAACAGAAAAAAGCAACTGCCCTGTTTTATGAAATGGCTTCCAAAGAACAGCTTTTGGAGTACATCGAAGATTACAAGCATATTTTGCTCTCTTCTCATGGTTTTTCGGATACCGAAAATGCCGCCTTATCGGGTTTGAATCTATATGTGGAAAATGAAGGAGAAAGCACTGATTCGGTCAATGAAAAAGGCAAACTGTACCTATCAGAAGTGATGAACCTGCAATTGAAAGCCGACTTGGTGGTGCTGAGCAGTTGCGAAAGTGGGGTGGGCAAGTTGCAGCAGGGGGAAGGCATGATGGCATTGCATCGGGCTTTTTTATATGCTGGGGCAAAAAACATCGTGTATTCCCTCTTCAAAGTCCCACAAGATTCGACGAGTGAATTGGTACAGACGTTTTTTCGGCATGTTTTGGGAGGAGATTCCTATTCAGCAGCATTGCGTAAGGCCAAATTAGATTTGATTGAAGATGAATCTATGGAGCCGATTGACTGGGCTGGATTTGCGCTTATTGGAGGGTAGCAAAAATGCCAATTGAAGAGGTGAACAATGAGCGTTTATATATACTGAATGAATTTAAGAACACAAAAAAGATTATTTTATATTGATTTTTTTTTGTGCTGTTTTGATTCAGCAGGTATTTGGCAGAATATCAACTGAATCAAAAAATGAAAAGTTGAGCAACTTTTTTTACTACCTTTGATTATATTTTTGTTGGGACACAGCAAAATAACAGATTCTATAATAAAATTGTTACGGTAAATTAAATAAATACATGTAATTTTTATTTATTGTTGCTTATCAATAATTTATAGCTGTTATATAGAATGCGAAATATAGATTTTGCGGTGTTTTACAAAATGGCGAAAGAGCTAAATGATTTGACAGTATTTATTCTCTTTTTGAAAAGCATTGAGGTGGTATAAGTTAAAAAATATACTATTACCTCATCATTTTTATACCTGTTTCAAACCAAGTTTTAATTGCGACTATGCAAGATTCTCAAACTTTTTTGGAAAGACATTATCCATTAATTCAAAAAATATTCAATTTATATTGTCGCCAAAAAAAAATGCATTTACCTTCCTCTGCCAAAAAAATATTGTTCAAACAATTGGTTCAAAAGGTAGAGGTAGAATGGGTAAAGAAAATCACTGAATTGGAGATGGCTGTACCCCCTATGGCTGTTTTGATAGAAATGATACGCCTACATTCTCGTACATTGCTTCAAGACAACCATGTGATTGATTTGGCACTGCTCGAAACCCAACCCAATGAATTGGTCGTAAAATACCAAGGAATGATTGCCCACATTGTTCGAAAACAAGTTGGGGAAAATAGTGATTGGAGTGCCGACATGCAGGAGGAACTCATTGCCCAGATACGAGAAAATTTACTGCGAAAAATTGCCAGAAGTAAATTACTTTCTCAATTTAAAGGCAAAGCAGCTTTTCACAGCTATTTCTATCGGGTTATCTACCATAGCATGATTGATGAATTGCGAAAATTGAAAAAAGTCAAGCGCATCACCTCCATTGATGGCTTAAGTCCACAAGAACAAAAACAATATGCTGTAGCCCCCAATGAAGTAGCCTATTCAGAACTGATGTATCAGCATCTTCGATGGTTAAAGGCAGTCATCAAAGGTTTTCCGCTTCAAAAACAAAGACGTTTTGAATTTGTACTCATGGTGATGTATAGAATTTGTTTGAAGGCAGAAGATGTCAGAGGTCTGTATGCTGATTGTCAGGATGATTTATTGGTAGAGATTTTGTCTTACTTTTCTATAAATTATCAACACCTCTCTCAAGCTGAATTGTACAAGTTACTCAGTAGTTTTGTCAAATTCCTAGAGAATAGCTCTAAAAATATCCGCCCAGATGCTCTTAGGGTTTGGTTTAGTTCTAGATTGACCTCAATAAAAAATACACTATTTAAAGACCTCCCTTCTACCAAAGATGCCTCATTAGACCGTTATTTTGAATTATTAGTCTATAAAATGTATAAAAAAAGCTAAATTTTCTTCAATTGACCTCTGTTAAAACGTCTATTATAGGTATAGCCTCAAATAAACAAAGTTGTGTCATGGAGGTAAAGAAGAAAAATGATTTTAAATAAGTGAGAAATGAGCATTCAAAATGATTGATTGTTAGTCGATTAGCAATATTATAGGCTCGCACATTGATCTCTTATATTACTCGAACCCACCCCTGCCCCTCCAAGGAGGGGAATCTCGTATATAGTGAGAAAATCCCCTCTTGGGAGGGG
>JBGCDY010000066.1:0-16181 GCA_045105835.1 Chitinophagales bacterium | reverse complement strand
CTTTTTTCGCAAAAGAAGAGAAAATTAGTGCCAAAGAACTTCGTGAGATTCTAACCATTATTGAAAAAAAGAAATAATATGGAATTCCTTACATATATTTTGAAATCGGCCGGGATATTAACGATTTTTTACACTATTTATCTTTTGGTGCTTCGTAAAGACACGTTTTTTACAGTTAACCGAACCTATTTACTTACGGGTATTATTGCGGCCATAATTTTACCTTTTATCACCTTTACCAATACCCGATTTTACTTCAATATTGATACCATCCGACAAACCCGTTTGGATATAAGTCTTCTTAAACTCTTGGTCACCCACCTCTTTCTCTACAAACGTCGAATCATTGCTGAACAACAAATCCCGTTCGTTCACTGCCAATACGCTGTCTCGTTTGTCGAGAATAATGTCGGCATTGGCACTGTAACCCGCTCGAATAAAATCATCCTTAGGTGTTTCCACAGTTGCTTTGATTTCAAACTGAATACTTCCATCTATGGTTTCCCCTTTTGGAGAAATATAGTTCAATACGGCATTGAATTTTTTGCCTTCAATCGCCCCAATGGTGATTTCCAAAGGAATGCCCTCCTTCAATTTGCCCACTTCTGATTCAGCGACTTGCCCTTCAAATTCCAGTCGATTCATGTCTGCAACTGACGCAATTGTTGAACCTTCATTGAAGGAATTGGCTTCAATCACAAAGCTACCTTCCTTCAATGGAATGTCCAAAACCATTCCTGTCATGGTAGAGGTAATGACATTCGACACTTCTCTAGAACGGCTTGCAGCTCCTTCACGCAAGATTTGAAGATTGTCTTTAGCCGCCTGCAATTCTGCCTTGCGGATTTCTAAATCAGTAGTATAGCTGTTTACATTTCTGCTTGCACCCATTTTTGATTGCTCCAAAGTAGCCCTTGCTTGCTCAACAGATGTTTTGAGGCGGTCATATTCCTGCTTAGAAATAATGCCTTCCTCAAACAAAGGTTTTTGTTGGTCTCGTTCTCTAATGGATTGGTCATAAGCCGCTTTTGCATCTCGGACATCATTACCAGAGGTGTTCAAACCTTTTTGGCGACCTAATTCTTGTTCTGCCTCTTTGACCCGTATTTGAAGTTGTTCGATACTCGCCCGAGCATTGTTGATGTTGGCAGGAGAAGGAATTAGCTGGATTTTGGCAATTTTTTGACCTGCCTTTACCTGCTCGCCCGCTTCCACATAAATTTCCTTGATAACCCCAGGTACCTGAGACTTCAATTCTACCTCTTTGATGGGCAGAATGGAACCTGTCGCAACGGTTTTTTTCACGATGTTGGTGACTTCAGGAGCAATAGATTCATATACAACGGGTTTTTCTTGTCCTTTTTGGTATAAAAACCAAGCCGTTCCTAAAAATGCGACTACGATGATGCCAATGAAAACGAAGTATTTAGTCATGTCTTTTGATTGAGTTTACGTATTTATATTTTAGGTTTTTTGGAGCAGAGAAGTGGGAAGCAAGAAGTGAGAGGATAAGTTTTGATAACCAAGATAAGGTCTCTCTTCTCGTTTCTCATTGCTGACATCTATTTCGCCCTCAATGCTTCAATCGGTTTAATCAGTGCAGCTTGAGAAGCGGGAATCAATCCTGCAACCGCACCTGTGATAATTAAAACTGTGGTGGCAAAAGCCGCCGCTTGAAAATTGATTTCGGGGTTTCCAAAATATTCTAATTGTACATTGAAAGTATCCATCAAAGTGCTGATTCCTTCAATCAGTCCAACTGCCACAACCAAGCCCATATAACCTGCTACGGCGGTCAATAAAACCGATTCTTGGATGACCAAAGAAATGATAGAGTAAGGAGTAGCACCCAAAGCTTTTCGAAGCCCAAACTCTCTTGTGCGTTCTTTGACGGAAACCAACATGATGTTACTAACACCCACAATTCCAGCTATCAAAGTACCAATTCCGACAGCCCAAGTAAAAATATTGATGCCTTTAAAAACGCCTGTAAATTGCTGAAATTCTCTTTGTGTATTCCAAGCTCCAATTGCATCACGGTCATCAGGCGAAATTTTGTGGCGCTCTGCAAGTAAGGTTTTGACTTTGCCTTCGACTTGTGAGACATCGGTATTATTGGGAACTGTGAAAGCAAACCATCCAATGTTGTTGCCCCAATTGTTCATCTGTTGAGCAGTTGTATAAGGAATGTGAATCGTTTGCTCATCATCTCCTACACCTTCTCCTGTTTTCATGCTTTTCACGACACCAATCACTTTGAAAAAACTACCCTTGATGTCAATGTATTGATTGATAATTGGTTCGTCTTCTTCAAAAAGTAACTCCGCTACTCGCTTTCCAATCACAGCTACCTTTCTTTTTTCTGCAATATCGAGTTCATTGAGATAACGCCCTTTCACGAATCTTCGAGACTCCACATGAATATAGCCAGGAGCATCTCCATTCACTTCAAAACTGCCTGATTTGTTTTTGTGAAAAATCGCAAAATCGCCTATCAAATTCAGCCGAGGACAGATGTGTTCAATCTCCGAAATATTTTGTTTGATAAAACTAATATCGGTTTCATTGATATTGAATCGGCGACCAGGCTGCATTCCTTTGTAGGCAACCGTCGTTTTTCGAGTCCACACAAAGGCTGCGTTTTTCGACATTCCCCCAAACATTCCTGTCACTCCCTTCTCCAAACCTGCTCCTACTCCCAACAACAGCATCAGCATAAAAATACCCCAGAATACCCCAAATGCGGTAAGTCCTGTTCGGAGCTTGTGCCTGCTGATGGAAGCAAAAATTTCCTGCCATTTGTCGATATCGAACATAAGGAATGAATTAAAAATATGTGTTTTTTACCTAAAAAATATTTTTTAAAAAAAGATGGAAAGGTGACATACCGAGTTCTCGGCACAAGTTCTCCGTAAGAATGAAGGAGGTGTCATCTTTTCATCGGGCTTTCGGATTTGAGATTACACCTTTTCGTTTCACTCCAAGATGTCACCTCAAATCCTTCCAAAATTTCTCTTATTCTTCTCTCAAAGCATCAATCGGATTAATAGCTGCCGCTTTTTGAGCAGGAATATATCCAGCCAAACCACCAAAAACGATCAATATAATGGTAGCTATCAAAGCCAAAGAGATGTCAATTTCGGGTTGTTTAAACATGTTTACTCCTTTGGGACCTATTGCCAAATTCATCAATTCCAAAAGCCCGACACCACACAAAAGCCCCAAATAACCTGCAATACTGGTGATGAAAATGGACTCCATCAGAATCATGCTGATAATCGAATTGGGAGTTGCACCCAGAGCTTTTCGAAGTCCGATTTCTTTGGTGCGTTCACTCACAATAATCAACATAATATTGCCGACTCCAATAATGCCTGCCAACAAAGTACCAAAGCCCACAAAAGCTACCAAAGCTCTAATTCCCGTAAAAAGGTCAAGAATACTTTGAAAGCGTTCATTGTTGTTGAAAACATGGATGGCTTGTTTGTCTTCAATCGAGAACTGATGCCTATCGGCTAAAAGCTGCTCAATTTGGTTAGTCATTTTTTCGGTCACTTCAATGGGTAAGTCACCCGTTGTGACCATCATCTGGTGGACTTTATTCTTGTGGTTGAAAGCTTGGTTTGCAGTGCTCCAAGGAATGTAGATGTTTTTCATTTCATTGGGACCGCCCGAATCTGTAAAAACACCTATGATTTTGAAGGGAATCCCTTTTATCTGAATGTAAGTTCCCAATGGGTCTGTGCCTTCCTCATACATGGTCTCTGCTACTAATTGACCAATTGCAGCCACTTTTCGACTGTCCGAAATGTCTTTGTCGTTCAAAAAACGCCCTTTGAAGACTTCTGTATTTTCGACATATCTGTGTCCAGGGTAGGTGCATCGAACATTGAAGGAAAAACCTTTGTTGTTGTAAACAACCGAATAATCCCCTCGTATGTAATTTCTCGGAGTACTGTGTTCGATTCCTTCAATGGTGGCATTGATGGCATCGAAATCCTGTTGGTCAAATTGGATTTGGCGACCAGGCTTCATGCCTTTGTAAGGAATGCTTGTTTTGCCCTGACGCATCCAAATACTGTTGATTGCATCGTCTCGAAAATCGTATTCTACTCCATTTTGCAGTCCATTTCCTGCTCCCAAAAGCAATACCAGCATGAAAATGCCCCAAAAGACCCCAAATGCGGTAAGCCCCGTTCGCAGTTTATGCCTGCGGATGGTCTCAATGATTTCTTGCCATTTATCGAAGTCAAACATTTAGTATTGGTTTTGGAGTGTTTTTTTGAAAAATAAGTGCCAAATATTGTTTTCAAACAGTTCAGCAATTAAACAATAAAGCCATTCAGCACTAGTATCCATAACTTTCAATCACTCCATCCCTCAATCGAATCACCCTATCGGTCATCTCCGAAATTTCGTCTTCGTGTGTCACAATAATCACCGTAATTCCTTCCCGATTGACCTCCTTAAACAAGTCCATCACCTCATTGGAAGTCTGTGTATCCAAAGCTCCCGTAGGTTCATCCGCAAAAATCACCTTTGGCTTGGCTATCAAAGCCCTTGCAATCGCTACCCGTTGCTGTTGACCACCCGACATTTCGGAAGGAGTATGCTCCGCCCAGTCCCGAAGTCCCACTTTTTCGAGGTATTCGAGGGCGATTTCATTGCGTTTCTTGCGGTTTACTTTTTGGTAATAAAGGGGAAGTGCCACGTTTTCCATGGCATTTTTGAAGTGAAGTAGATTGAAGCTCTGAAAGACAAAACCGAGGTATTGATTGCGGTAATAAGCAGCTTTTTTCTGGCTGAGATTTTTGATTAATGTGTCTGACAAAATGTATTCACCCTCATCATAATCGTCCAGTATTCCCATGATATTCAACAAGGTGGATTTGCCAGAACCAGAAGGCCCCATAATAGAAACAAACTCACCTTGTGCAATGCTTAGGTCTAAACTTTTGAGTACCTGTAGTTTGTTTTTACCAATACTATAAGACTTGCTGATTTTTTTGAGTTCAATCATGTTTAGTGACAGTGGTTGAATTTAGGGAAAAATGGTTTGAGGCAAAAATATTAAAAAAGTCATTTTTGAAATTCAGTATGCTTGCTCACAAGTTTTTATTTGAATTTGCATTTGAGCTTTTAATTTGAATTTTCTTAGTATTGTTAATCGTTTAAGAGCACTTCAAAGTTACACAATTTGGCTTTGAAGATACTTTTGTCGCTAAGGTACTATGCAACACCAAGTACTGTTGATTTGAATGGATAACGGTTTTATCCTACAAAAGATTCCGTGAGCCAGCCATATCTTCTTTTTTCAAGTCAATGCGATCTTTCAGAACAAATACTTAATATCAAGAAAACTAAGGTATTGTTTTGCCTCCAAAGTGACAATATATGGCGTGTTAAATAATGTTAATGGTCAAAATATGCACTCAAATTCATTGTCTTTGATGTATTCGAAGGCGCTAAATACAAGACAAAAAATAAGCCTTTTACCACTAAACAAATCTTGGTTTTTTGGAGAATTGGAGAAATCTTTTTGCAGGTACTTTTGTTTATAAAGTAAGTTTTAATCCTTCAAAAATAAGACTTATGCTTACAGGATTACATTATTTGATAGAAAGCAAAATTCAGAAGTCAATCGACAATGGAGACTTCAAAGACCTACCTGGCTTTGGCAAACCCCTGAGTTTGGAATTGATGAATCAGCCTGCCCACATTCGCATTGCCAGCACGATTATGAAAAATGCCAATGTGCTTCCCGAAGAATTGCAGATTCGCAAAGATGTTTACAACCTTCGTCAAAAATTGCAGAAAACCAAAGGTGAGGCGGAACGCAAAGTATTGATGAGAAAAATCATGGACAAGTCTACTCGCTACAATATGCTGATGGAGCGCAAGGGGATTGCAGGGAGTTTATAGAACCTCTAAATATTTTTCCAACAATTTTTTATCTGCTTTTTCTTTTGAAATGTAAAAACTCATTTCTTTGGAAGAACTTGATTCAGTATGTGTTTGCTTTATCTGCTTCAACTTTTTCTTCAATTGCCGAACCGTTCCCTTATTGCCATCAAAAATTTGGACTTCTTTTGGAATGACCTTCAAAAAATGAGGATAAAAGTAGATGAAATGGGTGCAGCCCAAAACGATGCTACTATATAAACTCCAATCAATATCCTTCAATTTTTCCTGCAAATAGGGCAAGATGATGGATTCTTCAAACTCGAATTTTTCGGCAAGCATCACCAACTCCTGCAAGGGTAAATACTTGACTCGGTCTTTGGCTTCCAAGCGACTGACCAAAGCGTGAAACTTGTCTTCCAAGAGTGTGCGTTCAGTTGCAAAAACCAGCACATTTTTGGTGGGATGGTTTTGGAGGGCAGGTTTGATGGCAGGTTCCATGCCGATGATTGGAAAATCGTATTTTTTGCGGAGGTCTTTTATTGCCACACTTGTCCCTGTATTGCAGGCAACTACCAATGCCTTCAAGTTTTGTTTGACCAAAAAATCGGTAGCATCAAGCATCAATGTGCGAATCAAATCGCTGTCTTTTGTGCCGTAGGGGGCATTTTGGGAGTCTGCAAAATAGAGGTAATTTTCGTCAGGTAAAAGCGTCAAGGCTTCCTTCAAAACACTTATTCCGCCAACACCCGAATCGAAGAATGCGATGTTCATGGTTTGATTTTGTTAGTTGTGGGTAAAACTAAGGAATGAAAATTAAAAAGAGGATAAAAATTCTAAATATTGTAGTTTTTGATTCGCCATTTGTAGAGTAAATAAAAGTGAAAGCCAGATTTTCTTTTTGTAGAGTTTCACTATCTTGCAGGTGACATGGGAAATATTGAAGATATTAACCCTGATTTAAGTGAGAAGACAGAAATGGGATGCGAGAAATGAGGTTTTAAGTTGCTTATTGTCAAAATGTTAGCAATTTTATTGATTGATTTAGTTTTGCCCTGTCACTTAGAGAAAATACCAAATCATCAAACTACATCAAGTTCATAGCAAATGGCAATTAGAATTTTCATTACAGGAGGTACTTTTGACAAAGAATACAATATGATTACGGGTAAACTGTACTTTGACGATACCCACCTACCCGAAATGTTTGAACGTGGACGCTGTACATTGGATGTGAATATCCGAACCTTGATGATGGTAGATAGCCTCGAAATGACTGATTCTGATAGAGAGTTGATGGTACACAATTGTCAGAAAGCTGAGGAAAACCAAATCGTTATCACACACGGAACAGACACGATGGACTTGACCGCAGCAACGATTGCAGCAGCTAAAATCCCCAAAACAATTGTACTAACAGGAGCTATGATTCCCTATCAATTTGGAATGTCCTCCGATGGTTTTTTCAATCTTGGAAGTGCCCTGGCATTTGCTCAGTGCTTGCCGCATGGGGTATATGTGGCGATGAATGGACGTTATTTTGATTGGGACAAAGTGCGGAAAAATCGAAGTACAGGGTTTTTTGAAGAGAAGAAGTAAGTGAGAATACAGAAATGGGAGGCGAGAGGTGAGACTTCAAATTCTGTATTGTCAGAATATTAACACCCTTATTGAGTAATTATTTTTTGTGGTAAAAAAACTGATTGTGTCACTTCTTCAATAGAAGAATGCCTATGAATTGAAGCGACACCTATCAGTATATTTTTGGAATTACAGATTGAAAAATTTTCGTTAGAAGATATTAACCTTCTTTTTCCACTACTACTTCTACTTTGTTATCAACCGCTTTTTTCGCATCTTCAACGGTTAAGCCCATACCTTTAGCAGAAATTTGTTTTTCATCTACACCAAGAGCTACTACCATTGATTTGACTACTTCAGCTCTAAGTTTTGAGATTTGCTTAGACTCTGATCGGTTTTTTCCATCTGCAGTATGCACTTGTACTTGAATGCGGGCATTGGGATATTCCTTCAATGCTGCTGCCAAACCTTCTATTTCTTCTTTTGACATAGTGGTTATGCGGTGAGATTTTTTGTCAAATACAATTTCCGAGAGGGCGTAAGTAGTACCTACAGCTTTTGCATTGAACAAATCTTTGAAGGTTGATTTTACGCCATCAGCAGTTTTGTCTGCAGCATTGCCTACCGCTTTCTTTGTTTTATCAACGGTAGCATTGATTTTTTCTTTCGTTTTGTCAATTTTACGCTTGATGACTTCATTGTTCTCATCTACGTAATAGCCCCCTTCCAGTTTGAACTCTCCTTCTTTTTTTACAACATTTCCTTTTTTGTCCAACAAATCACCATTGGCATCTACATGAAATGCTTTTTACTGTTTCTTCATGCTTACATCTGATTTACAGCTCGTAAAAGAGCAAGCACTTAAGGAAATAACAAGAAAGAGTAAGAATTTTACTTTGATTGAATTTAAAGTATTCAAAGTCATTGTTTTGGTTTAATTAAATGATTAAAAAATCGACTTGGATTTCTTGGCTTCTTTCGCCTAAAATCTAAATCCAATTATTGAGTGGGGAAAGGCAAATATAAGAATTTTTGTCTTTTTATTGTCATTTTATTAAACAAGAAAGGAGGAAACTTCACAACTGCAAAGAACTATTTTACATTTATCAGTTTTTTAATTCTTTATGAGAAAGTGAAATATACATTCCACGTTTACAATTACTATTTTTTTTGATGCACTAAAAAAGTAATTCAATATCTACAAGAATTAGTTGAAAACAAAAAAGCCAAGTGTCGCATATAGCATCACTTGGCTTCATCTTTTTGTTGGGCTTGGGCTTGTTCTCAAAAAAGAATTTGAATAGATTTGGGTGGAAGTCACTTCAAGGATTAGCTGAATTAACCTCGTTTTTTAATGAATGGATTAATGGCGTTCTTCAAATAAAAAGTTTTGTTTGGGTGAATTACTTTACTAATTGCAACTTGTATGCCATTGTGAGAGAAAAAGATAGGGATGATTTCATTTTGACGATAGTGTGACAAAAATAGAGTGATTTGACAAAATAATGAAAAATAGAGCGTGCCAACTAAGCAAGCTCAACAAATCAAAGTTCCATTCTAATGCTTACCTTTGCACACTGTGTATCTAAAAGAACTCCATATTGCCAATTTTAAGAACTATGTCCACAGTAAAATCACCTTTTGTGACAAACTGAACCTAACTGTAGGACACAATGGAGCAGGAAAAACCAACTTGCTCGATGCGATTTATTACCTATGCTTCTGCAAAAGTTATTTCAGCAGCAATGAACTTCAAAACATTCGCCACGAAGAAAATTATTTTCGACTGGATGGTTTATTTCAGATGCTGCAAAGCGAAGAAACCGAAACCATCGTTGCAAAAATAGCTACCCACCGCAAAAAAAGCATCAGCAGAAACGACATCACCTACAAAAAACTATCCGAACACATTGGTCTTTTGCCCTTGGTTTTTGTGGCTCCTGATGATATGCAATTGATTAAAGCGAGTAGTGAGGGTAGACGAAGGTTGATGGACAGTACTTTGTCGCAATTGGATCAAAATTACCTCAATGCACTCATTCGTTACAACAAAGTAATTTCCCAACGGAATAGTCTATTGAAGCAATTTCACGACAGACGCTATTTCAATCAAGCACTTTTGGATACCTACAATGAACAATTGATTCCTCTTGGTACACAAATCCATGATACTCGCAGGGCACAAACAAAAATTCTCTTACCACTTCTTCAAAAATATTATGAGCGCATCAGTTCGGGAAAAGAAGAGGTCAACTGTAGGTACAAATCGGTGTTGGGCGAGCAAAGTTTTGGAGAATTGCTGCAAAAAAATGCCCAACAAGACCGCTATGCACAACGCACTACCGAAGGTACTCACCGTGATGATTGGGTGTTTGAAATCAATGGTTATCCTTTGAAGAAATACGGTTCACAAGGACAACAAAAGTCTTTTTTGATTGCTTTGAAGTTGGCGATTTACCAGCTCATCAGGCAGCACAAAAAAATATTGCCCATCCTATTGCTGGATGATATTTTCGATAAATTGGACAAACTGCGGACTACCCAATTGATTGAAACCGTTATGGGAGAGGATTTCGGACAAATTTTTATCTCCGATACCCAGCTGGATAGGATGCGCCAAATCTTTGACACCTTTGAAGTGAAACCCAAAATTTTCAATATCGTGGATGGCACGGTTGAAGAGGTCGTGGATTAAGAGGAATTTAACTTGTTCGGTAACGGCGGTTTTAAACATAAAGCATCCCTTCAAATCCCCCCCCCCAAAAAAAAAGGACAAACATAGTACAGTAAAAGTTAAATATATGGCAACTTATTTTTCTTACAAAAACTTGATGAACAAAGTTTTGAATCGCCAATCACCAGTTATTAATCTACTGATTACTGTACTCGCAGAACGTGTCAGCGATTGAAATCGCCGTTACTGAGGTAAGTTTATTACCCACAAAAAATACCTTCTAATATTTTCATGGTAATCAAATAAGTAGGTTTTACACCCGTCAATCCCAAACTACCCGAAGCCAGTGTATGTCCCGTCAAAAGCGGGTTATCCGAAGCATAATAAGCATATCGAATCACAACGTCTTCCTTGATGCTTTTGCGGATTTTGGAAGCAGCTTGAATCGCCTTTTGGTAATGTGCGCCTTCCATTTCGAGTCCAACCATGTTCCAAGAAGAGGTTTGGAAAAATTGCAGCATACTTTTGTTTTGAAGGGAAGTACCCAAAACGGTAATCATGGGACCTTCAATCACTTCAAGACCTTCTCCTTCAAAATCAGATTTGTGCAATTGATTTTCAAAAGGGTAATTGTCTGCCGTGCCTTCAAAAACATGGGCATTGGGAATCAAAATAGTTCCTCTATTCCCGACAAGTGTACCCGCTTTTCCCATAATCGAAATAGATTGGACTTGTAGGCAAACCTCTGAATTGTCTGGTTTATTGAAAGGTTTGAGGAGTTCATCCATGGTCTCAAAAGCCTGTTCCCCAAAGGCATAATCCATGACCAAAATGACAGGTTTTTGTTCATCAGTCAAGCCCTCAGACGGTTGGCAATTGGAGGGCAGGTTTTTCGCAGGAATCTTTGCTGTGTCAAAAATATGCACACCAATATTTGCACCACTGTGGTCTTCAATTTCGTACATACCATGTCCCATTGCAAAATCTTTCACCTCGCTTCTCAAGGATTTATTTCCACTTTTGCTGAGTTCATTTGCGATTTCCTCCATTGAAGTGACATCCATTTTGTACTTCAATGCTTCCTTGGCGTACAAAACATTCATCACACTGTGCAAATTGGAGCTGATGATGTGTATGGGGCGGTCAATAAGGTTTTGTTCGAACAACAACTGCTTGATATTGTGTGCCCAAGATGCTCCATAAACATGGTGACCGATTTCTTGTCGGAGTGTAGAAGAAAAAGTGATTTCTCTATCCTTGTCGTTTTCCTCTTCTTCCATTGCCAATTTGCCGAGCCAGTAGGTAATGTGAAAAAGGCTGTTGACAGCTTTGCTTTTGGCAAAACGCTTGCAAGCATCCGCTATTTCGTCAAATGTACGTCCCAACAAAGCACTCAAATAGGTGTAAGCCACTTCCTCATTGAAGGTTTGTCCATCTTGATCTGCAAGTACAATTTGCTCCAACATGCCCCATTCTCGTCGGATTCGCTCTTTGGCATCCATGCTGTTGTGGCGAATTTTGTTGGATTCGATGAACATGAAGGTGAGGTGGGTGAGGATGTCATAAACATCACTTTTGCCACGGGTCATCTCAATGAACATTTGTTCTTGGTCGATACGATAGCTGTTGCGTCTTCTTTTAGGCGCAGTGATGGGTTCAAAATTGGAGTGTTCAAAGCCTTCCTTTGTAATCAAATTGATATAGCGGCACTCTTCGATGCCTTTGGGCAATCGCTCAAAAATGTACAAAAGCCCATCGAGTTCTACTCTTTCAGGGTCGGCAATCGTGCCATAAATTTCTGGTTTCAAGGTGAGTAAAGCATCATTGATGGCTTCTCCCGAGACTCCCATAGGTTTGTAACTTCCCCTGATAAAGAGGTGGCGCATAGCGATGTAAATGCGTTCGATGGCAGCTCTTGCTTCTTGTGCGCTGCTTCTGCGGTTGTTTGATATTGGCAAATTGATAAATTTTTTGATATAAAAAAGCCTCCAAAACTCAATGAGTTTGGAGGTCTTTTAAAATAGATTGTTTATTTCGAATAAATATGCTCGTTCGTTTCGAGCCTTGGTATTCTGAAAATAGAATTAGCAATCTTGTTCTACTGCTGGTGCTTCTATATCATAAGTGATTCTACCAGGGCAACCGTGAGTTCTGTGGCAAGAGCTGAAAACAACAGCAAATAGACCCAAACATACGATAGCCAAACTTATTTTTCTTACAACTAACTGCTTGTTCATAATGGTGAAACCTTTTGAAATGTTGAATAAAAATGTTAAAAATTAAAAGTAAAGGCTTTGAGCAATAAAATATCTTTTGGGTGAACAAGATTAAAACGTACTTATATGAGCATCAAAAACTATGCAAGTTTAAGTAATTCTTAGAATTTTGACAGAAAAATGAAAAAACATCCATCTGAAAAGATATTCTGCAAAAATACGAAACTATAACGGTACTCTGCAACCATTTATTGAAGTAAAGTGCATTAAAGTATTACTATTTTTTCAAAAAGTAGTTTTTCTTGACATTGAGACGTATTTTTACACGATGAAGGTACATTTTATTGCAATGGGAGGTAGCATTATGCACCAATTGGCGATTGCCTTGCACCAAAAAGGCGATGTGGTGACAGGTTCGGATGATGAAATTTACAATCCTGCTCGTGCCAATTTGGAAAAGCATGGCTTGTTGCCCTCCCGAGAAGGTTGGTATGTCGAGAACATCACCTCGGATTTGGATGCCATTATTTTGGGAATGCACGCCCGAATAGACAATCCTGAACTGCTCAAAGCGCAGGAATTGGGAATCCCGATTTATTCTTATCCCGCCTATATCTACGAACAATCGAAAGACAAAAAACGGGTAGCAATAGCAGGTAGTCATGGCAAAACGACGATTACTGCAATGGTGATGCACGTTTTGCGGTATTGGAAGCAGGATTTTGATTACTTAGTGGGAGCGAGTTTGAAGGGCTTTGATAGCAGTGTCAAAATCACCAAAGATGCGCCGATTATGATTATTGAAGGAGACGAATACTTGTCTTCTCCCTTGCATCGACACCCCAAAATTCACTATTACTTCCCCAATATTGCCTTAATGACAGGCATCGCTTGGGATCATATCAACGTTTTTCCTACTTTTGAAAACTATGTAGAACAGTTCCATATTTTTGCAGCTAAAATGCCTGAAAATGGCGTGATGGTGTACAATGAGGAGGAGGAACTGGTCGTAGAAGTAGCAAATAAGGCAAAACATTTGCAAACCAAAAGCTACAAAACGCCTACTTTTTATGTGAAAGATGCTCAGTTTGTTGTGGAACATGAAGGCACTGAATACCCACTTCAAATATTTGGTCGTCACAATGTGCAAAATATGGAAGGCGCAAGATTGATTTGTGAGGAATTGGGAATCAATGACCAAGATTTTTTTGAAGCAGTTCAATCTTTCAAAGGAGCTGCAAGGCGTTTGGAATTGGTTGCCAAAGGAGTGCATTCTTCGGTTTATCGGGACTTCGCCCACGCGCCTTCAAAGGTAACAGCCACGACTCATGCCATGAATCAATTGAATGAAGACCGTGAGTTGATTGCTTGTTTTGAACTGCATACCTACAGCAGCCTGAACAAGGACTTTTTGCCAGAATACAAGGGGGCACTCAATGCGGCAAAACATGGAGTTGTTTTCTTCAATGACCATACTTTTGCCATCAAAAAACTGCCTAAATTGTCAAAGGAAGAGGTTGCAGCGGCATTTGGTCATCCGAATCTTCAAATTTTTACCCAAAAAAATGAACTTATTGCCTACCTAAAAGGTATAAACTACCAACACAAGGATTTGCTTTTGATGAGTTCAGGAACTTTCGACCAACTGAATCTGCAAGAGATTGCTAACTTTGTGTTATAAAAGTATCGGATACCTCAAAGGTATCCGATACTTGGAACAAATTGCTTTAAAACATTAAATTTATGGAACAATTGGATATTTTTGGAGACTCATCTGAGGAGGAAAAAGGAACAGGCGCATTCAAACTAAATTTGAAACGCCCTGTTATTGTTTTTGATATTGAGTCCACAGGCATTAACATTGCCACCGATAGAATTGTGGAGATCTGTGCGATGAAGGTCATGCCAAGTGGAGAGACGATTACCAAAACGCTTCGAGTCAATCCAACGATTCCGATACCCAAACATGTTTCGGAGATTCACGGTATTTATGAAGAGGATATAAAAGACAAACCTACTTTTGCCCAGGTTGCAAAAGAACTGTCCTCGTTCTTCAAAGGCTGTGACATTGCAGGCTACAATTCTAATCGTTTTGACGTTCCCTTATTGATAGAAGAGTTTTTGAGGGTAAACATTGACTTCAAAGGAGACACACGCCAATTTATAGATGTATTGCGAATTTTTCAGAAATTGGAAAGAAGGGATTTGACTTCTGCCTACAAGTTTTACTGTGGAAAAGACCTCACCAATGCCCACAGTGCAGAAGCGGATGTCATCGCAACGTATGAAGTATTGTTGGCACAATTGCAGAAATACGATGAGATAGAGAACAATGTAGAGTTCTTGCATACTTTTAGCAAGGATGGTAACTTTGTCGATTCTGGACGCAGATTGGTATTGGAAGACAATCAGGTAATGTTCAATTTTGGGAAGCACAAAGGCAAACCTGTAGAGGCAGTACTAAGAAAAGAGCCACAATATTACGACTGGATTATGCGTAGTGATTTTCTCTTGGATACCAAACAGAAACTAACTGCTATCAAACTAAAAATGCGTTTTAAATAAGAGTTTGAAAAAGTGAAACCTCAAGCATTGAACAAGAACAAATAATCGAAAGGAAGTTTTCTTATGGTTTGTATATAGAGTGGGCTTCCTTTTTATTGAAACTTTTCCGAGTTCTCGGAACAAGCTGTGTTCAAAGCTGTATGAGATACAACAAAATCTTGGCTTGACGGCTATGGTCAGTAAAACAATTCAGAATCTAAAAACATCCAGCTTTGTCAGATAGTATCGTAATCATTCCCACTTACAATGAGAAGGAAAACATTGCCAACATCATTGAAGCAGTTTTTGCCCTTCCAAAAGATTTTCACATCCTGATTGTAGATGATGGCTCGCCCGATGGGACGGCTGACATTGTGCGTTTTTTGATGGCAGATAAATATGCCAATCGTCTGTTCTTGGAAGAACGAAAAGGAAAACTGGGCTTAGGTACGGCATATATTCATGGTTTTCGTTGGAGTTTGAAGCGAGCATATGAATATGTTTTTGAGATGGATGCTGACTTCTCTCACAAACCCAAAGACCTGTTACGACTCTACGATGCCTGTGCCAATCAAGGGGCAGATATGTCGGTAGGCTCACGCTATATGAAAGGTGGTGGCGTTGAGAACTGGCCTCTTGACCGCATACTGCTCTCTAAGTACGCTTCGGTTTATGTGCGAATCATCACTTGGTTGCCCGTCAAAGACACTACTGCAGGGTTTGTGTGTTATACCCGCAAAGTATTAGAAACCATCAATCTCAACAAAATAGAATTTGTGGGATATGCCTTCCAAATCGAAATGAAATTTGCGACTTGGCAACTGGGCTTCAAAATTCAAGAAGTCCCCATTATTTTTACGGATAGGGTAGTGGGAGTGTCCAAAATGAGCACTTCAATCTTCAAAGAAGCTTTTTTGGGGGTGGTTGCAATGCGTTGGAAGGGATTTTTTAAGCGGTATGATTAGTTGATTTAAGATAATTCGGTAACGGCGATTTCAATCGCTGACATGCTCTGCAAGATTGATTTTTTGAAGAATGGCCTCCCCTAATAAATGCTGACACTATTTTTTTAAATCAAATCTTCTTTACATACCATACCTTAGGCGGTTAAAACCGCCGTTACCGAAAAAATACTTGATTCTTTGACATTTTTGCAATAGTAAGAAAGAGAAGGAATGTTTCACTTCACAAGATTTGGCAAAGAATCCAAAAAAATAAGGGAAGCTTCTAAAACTTCCCTTATCTGCAATTCAATCATTCTAAGA
>JBGCDY010000065.1:0-6101 GCA_045105835.1 Chitinophagales bacterium | reverse complement strand
CTACCTATACAGTTCATTCTGTTCCCAATCCAACTTTTGACCTCAACCCTTTCTCAATATGTGCGGACGGTACGAGTGAAGCCACCATTACTTTTACAGGTTCGATTTACAGCAACAATGCCGTTTTTAATTGGAACTTCAATGGAGGTACGCAGGTATCGGGACAAGCTCCCGACCCCATTGGCGTGGTTTGGGATGGACTAAGTGGTACGGCAAATGTCAGCCTAAGCATTACCGAAAACGGCTGTACTTCTTCCATCGAAACCGAATCCATCATACTTGAACAACCCTTGGCAGCACCCAATGTGATTTGTGCGGAGACCACTAGCAGTAGTGTGCGTTTTGAATGGCAACACATAGATTTTGCCTTTGGCTACGAAGTCACTTATACCATCAACAATGGCAGCCCAACTACGCTTTCCTCCTTCAATGCCTTCTTTGATGTCACCAATCTCAATATTGGTGATGTCATCAACATTGAAGTCGTAGCCATTGGAGACGACCCTTGTGGAAATGGTTTTGCAGGGACTGCGGAATGCACCGTAGAAGATTGTCCAGAATTGAATATCGGCATCAACAATTTACCAGAAAGCTATTGCAGCGATGCAGGAATTGTCATTTTAGAAGCCACACCCGAAGGGGGAACATTCAGCGGAGACGGAGTAAGTGGCAACGAATTTGACCCAAGTTTGGTGGATTTCGACAATGCCAATATCCAATACACTTACACCGATGTCAATACAGGCTGCGAATACAACACTTCTGCAAACGTAGCCATCATTGAAGTTCCTTTTGCAGAATTTGAAATCTCCCCAAATACGCTCTGTGCCAATGGGAACATGGAGGCAATTGTCAGTTTTACGGGTACAGCCAATTTAAACGCCACTCCCAATTGGGATTTTGGTGGAGGAATTGCCGTTCCTAGCACTGGTTTTGGACCTCATACAGTGACATGGGCAGATGCTCAAACTTCTAATGAAGTCAGCTTGAATATTGACAATCAAGGATGTATTTCCAATACCTTTTCAGAGAAAGTAGTACTCGTTGCGCCGATTGAAGCTTTTGAAGTGAGTTGTGCGGGAACAAGCACTACAACGGTCAGTTTTGACTGGGAGGATGTGCCGAATGCGGAAGGCTATGAAATCACTTATTCTTTAAACGGAGAAACCACCAATGCCCCCATTCACACCTTCAATTCTGAATTTGCGCTCAATGAATTGGCTACAAATGACACCATCGAAATTTTGGTGATTGCCATTGCTACTGAACCTTGTGGAAATGTGGAGGCGACTGCAATATGCATTACCAACGACTGCCCAGATATTTCTCTCGAAATCAACAATCTAAACGAGTCTTATTGCAGCAATGAAGCCAGTTTTGGGCTTTCTGCAATACCAGAAGGAGGCGTTTTTGTGGGAGAAGGCATAGAAGAAGGCAATGTATTCAATCCTTCCCTCGCTGCAATTGGCGCAAATTCGATAGAATATCAATATACCGATGAAGAATCGGGTTGTGAATATAGTCTTGGTTTTGAAGTGAATGTAGAAGCTCCTTTGACCACACCGTTTGTAAATTGTGTGGAAAGTACGCAAACCAGCATTACTTTTGAGTGGACAATCATTGAAGGTGCGGTCAATTACGAAATCACTTATACCGTCAATGGAAGTGGTGAAACAAGTGAAACTCTGGACAGTTCGCCCTTTGAAGTCACGGGATTGAGTCCTCAAGATGAGGTCAATATTTCGGTTATCGCTATTGGGGAAGGCGTTTGTGGAAACAGTGAAGCGGGAAGCAGCAATTGTGTGGCACAAGATTGTCCTCCATTGGATTTGTCCATTACCAACTTAGATGGCAGTTACTGCAATGATGTTGCTTCTTTTGCGATTGAAGCCATCCCGACGGGAGGGGTTTTTAGGATAGGAAGTACAGAATATACTTATTCAAATGCCAATTTTAACCCTGCTAATTTGGGCGAAGGTGAACACCTGATTGAATACATTGTGACGGAGGGAGATTGTTCCTATTCTACCACTGCAATGGTAGAAATTTTTGGTGTTCCAAATGCCAGTTTTGAAGTGGATGTCCCTTCTATCTGCCTGACCGATGGGGCAACTATTTCCTTCAATGGCACTACAAATGCGGCTGCCACTTATGATTGGGATTTTGATGGTGGAACTACTGAAGCAATGGGAGGAGAAACCTATACTGTAACTTGGACTACGGCAGGCATCAAAAACATACGCTTACAAGTGACTCAAAATGAATGCACCTCAGAATGGTTTGAAGAATCTATTGATGTCAATGCGCCTTTGGATGCTCCAATCGTGACCTGTGGAAACAGTAGCACCAACTCGGTTTCCTTCAATTGGGAGGAAGTTCCGCCATTCGATTTTCAAATCACCTATACGGTCAATGGCGAAAACCCAATGACCACGAATACAAGCGACAATAGTTTTGAAGTCGGTGATTTGACTCCACAAGATGAAGTGGAAATATCTGTCACGATTCTAAACGATGGCGTTTGCGGAAACAGTGAAGCAGCTACCCAAACGTGTATGGCAGAGGATTGTGTGGAAATAGATTTGACTATCAATGGCTTGGCAAGCGAATATTGCAGTGATATGGCTGCAGTTTCTTTGGAGGCAACGCCTGTGGGTGGTGTTTTTTATGTGAATGGCAATGAAGCCACCACTTTTGACCCTGCGGATTTGGGCGGAGGCACACACTTGATTGAGTATGTTTTGGAGCAAGGAGACTGCAATTATAGTACGAGTTTGAGTGTTGAAGTTTTTGAGTCTTTGGCAGCTGTGAATATCAATTGCAGCAACAGCAGTACCAGCTCGGTTTCCTTCAATTGGGGAAATTTGGGAAACTATGAATTTGAACTCACCTACACTGTCAATAATGAAAACCCAATGAGCAGTACGACCACTGACAACAGTTTTTCAGTCGATGGTTTGAATCCGCAAGATTTGGTAGAGTTGACTGTCACGATTTTGAACGATGGAGTTTGTGGCGATAGTCCTTCTTCATCCGAAAGTTGCATTGCACAAGATTGCGACATTGTGGATTTGAGTATCGACAATGTGGAGGCGATTTATTGCAGTGATGCCGAAAGTATTTCATTGATTGCCACGCCCGAAGGCGGAACTTTTTATATCAACAATGAAGAAACGAGCATTTTTGACCCTGCTGTCTTGGGCGAAGGCACACACTTGATTGAATATTTGTGGATGCAAGGAGACTGTCCGTACAGCACCAATTTGACCATTGAAGTCGTCGCACCTTTGGAAGTTCTTAGCATCAATTGTGGTGAAAACGGTACTAATTTTGTGTCCTTCGATTGGGAAGATTTGGGAGGTGAATATGATTTTGAAGTGACTTATACGGTCAATGGCGAAAATCCAATGACCGAAACTATCCATACCAATTCTTTTGAAGTCAATGGTTTGAATCCACAAGACACCGTTGAAATAGGCGTACTTATATTGAACGATGGAGTTTGCGGAAACAGCCCTATTGCTAGTCAAACCTGCATCAGCCAAAATTGTGAGATTTTGGATTTGAATATTGAAGGTTTGGATATCGAATATTGCAGTGATGCAGAAATAGTGACTTTAGCGGCAAATATTGAAGGGGGAACATTTTTTATCAATGGGGATGAATCAGCTGTTTTCGACCCTACTCTTTTGGGCGCAGGCACTTATTTGGTTGAATATATTTTGGAGCAAAACAACTGTCCCTACAATACCGAATTGAGTGTAGAAATCATTGAGCCTTTGGAGGCTATTACCCTCAATTGCGGCAATAGCACACCAAATTCTGTTTCCTTCAATTGGGGAGATTTAGATGGATTGTATGATTTTGAAGTGACTTATACCGTCAATGGTGAGAATCCAATCACCGAAACAATACACACCAATTCTTTTGAGGTCAATAATTTGACTCCGCAAGATTCGGTCGAAATATCGCTTGTCGTTTTGAATGATGGAATTTGTGGCAATAGCCCTGCAGTTAGTCAGACTTGTGTAGCGCAAGATTGTGAGGCATTGGATTTGAGTATTGAAGGTTTGGATGCTGAATATTGCAGTGATACGGAATCTTTGGCTTTGGCGGCAAATATTGAAGGGGGAGTTTTCTTTATCAACAACACAGAATCAAGTGTTTTCAATCCTTCGATTTTGGGAGCAGATACTTACCTCATAGAATACGTTTTGACACAGGGAGATTGTTCTTACAGTGCCGATTTGAGTGTAGAAATTATTGCCCCTTTGGAGGTTATCAACATTGATTGTGGAAATGCCACAACCAATTCGGTTTCCTTCAATTGGGAAGATTTGGGTGGAGGCTACGATTTTGAAATCATTTATACGGTTAACGGCGAAAACCCAGTGACCACCACTATAAATGACAACTCTTTTGAAGTCAACAATTTGGAAGTGCAAGATGTGGTCGAATTATCGGTCATTGTACTGAATGATGGAATTTGTGGCAATAGTCCTGCCGTCAGTCAAACTTGTGTGGCGCAAGATTGTGAGGCATTGGATTTGAGTATTGAAGGTTTGGAGGCTGAATATTGCAGTGATGCAACATCTCTGGCTTTGGCGGCAAATATTGAAGGAGGCGTTTTCTTTATCAACGATATTGAATCAACAACTTTTAATCCTGAAATTTTGGGTGCAGGCACTCATTTGATTGAATACAGTTTGACACAAGGAGACTGTTCTTACAGTACCGATTTGAGTGTGGAAGTTGTTGCACCTTTGGCAGCCCCTGTGGTCAATTGCAGTGACAACACCGCCAATAGTGTGCGTTTTGACTGGGAAATAGTAGAAGGTGCATCGGAATACCACATCACCTATCTCATTAACAGTCAAAATCCTACGGAAGAAATACTCAATGAAACAACTATAGAAATCACCAACTTATCAGAATCTGATAGGGTTGACATTGAAGTCATCGCCATCGGCAACAATCTGTGCGGCAACAGCTTACCTGGCTTGCAAAACTGCACGGCATCAGATTGCCCAAGTATTGGTTTTGATTTGGCAGATGCGGCTTGTTTGGGCGAAAATATTTCCTTTGACTTGATGAACAATGGCTTTGGTGAAAATGCCCAATTTTCGTGGATGTTGTCCAATGGGGAAACTCTGCAATTAGAACCCAATGGAAGCCAATCAATTGTTTGGGAACAAGCTGGCTGGCAGTTTCTTTTTGTGGATGTAGAAGATGACAATGGCTGTATGACAATGGCTCATGACAGTGTTTTTGTGAGTAACTTCCACCTTCAAAGCATGACAGACACCACGATTTTGCTGGGTGCTTCAATGGAATTACAGGGTTTGGTAGAAGGAGCATATCATGGAATTTTGGATTATCAGTGGATGGCTTCGGATGGTCAGGTAGTTGATTGTGAAAATTGTACTACACTCGATGTCTCTCCCACTGCTTCAACAGATTATTCTTTGTTGGTGACAGACGAAAATGGTTGTATGACCAGTGCTTCGGTTTTTGTAGAGGTGATTTCGGGTGGCGGTGAAGTGGTCTTGGAGAATCAGGTAATTGCCCCCAATGCTTTTTCTCCAAATGGAGATGGCATCAACGATTATTTTGGGGTTTCGGGTTTGAATATAGCATCCTTTGAGTTGGTGATTTACAATCGTTGGGGCAAGGAAATGTTCCGTACACAAGACGAAAATGGGGCTTGGGATGGAAGGTTTGAAGAGGAAATGCAGCCGATTGGGGTCTATGCCTATTATGTGGTGGTGCGTTTTGAAGATGGAAAAGAGGAGTTGGCGAAAGGGAATTTGATCTTGATAAAATAATTTAAAACCATGATTAACAAAAACAAACAACTTTATGAAAAATTACATACTCTGAATGACTTTCAAAAATTGCTGCTTACGGGGTCCGTTTTAAATCAAGAAGAACTGAAGTTTATTGCAGATAAGAAAGCACACTTCAATCAATGGAAATGACTTATTTGAAAATGAATCAAAACCTTTATAATCTGTTTGATGCATAAGAATACCCGAAAGCTTTAAGCACAGAGTGACGCATCGCTGTTGAACGAGTTTTCGGATTAATTTACAAAAACTCCC
>JBGCDY010000064.1:0-2292 GCA_045105835.1 Chitinophagales bacterium | reverse complement strand
CGATTGGTTTTTTGTGGCTGCAAAATACCCTATGTGCTCATACTTGCGCTCGTTTTTATCGCGAGGTTAATACTATTTGCCGTTTGTAACGACTTACCCTACATCTCTTTCTTCAAGTATAGACTTGAATATTTGGAGGTGGCGTTGCAAACGCCGATATTATTCCACACGCGTTACAAACGCGCGCGAGGTATTCTTTTTTAAGAATGATGCCGAGAAAAGGAGAAGCTTCGATTGGTTTTTAGTGGCTGCAAAATACCATATGTGCTCATACTTGCGCGCGTTTGTAACGCGAGCTTAATAATTATTGTCGTTTGTAACGACTTACCCTACATCTCTTTCTTCAAGTATAGACTTGAATATTTGGAGGTGGCGTTGCAAACGCCGATATTATTCCACACGCATTACAAACGTGCGCGAGATGGTTTTTGTATAGCTTGCTATAATGTTTGAAAATAACAAATAATTGCAGTTTTGACTATACTGCAATGCACCTAATTTTTCTTCGTCGTATATTTAACCTTCAAATACAACCAAAACTTCTCCAATCATGCGAAAAATACTACTTGCTTTTCTCTTTCTCACCACTTCAATCACCGCCCAAAACTCCCCCAACTTCTTCAAAACCATCCCCCACTTAGATGGCTCAGAACCCCAGTGGACAACATGGATGTACTCCGAAAATCCCAATGTTGATGAAGTCGTAAAAGCATACGAAGCCTACTACAAAACGCACGATTTCCAAAAAAACATCCACACCCAGAACTACAAATTTTGGCTCAAAAACATTGGAGAATACCTCACCGATGAGGGCTTTATCCAGTCCGAAAACCCCGAAAGAGAAAAATGGGTCGCTCAATTGAAGCAAAAACGCCAATTAGAAGCCCTTCAAAAAAAGGAAGACATTTGGACGGCAATAGGGCCTTTTGAAACTTATGCAGAAGACAGTGAATTGGGAGTTATTCCCATTTCGGAGCAGGTCAATGTCTATTGTTTGGACCAATGCGTTTCCAATCCCAACGTTTTGTATGCAGGAACAGAAGGGCAAGGCATCTGGAAAACAATTGACAAGGGTTTGAACTGGACTTTCGTCTCCAAAAACGAGGACATCCGAGGCGTTCAAGACATCAAAGTAGGAGCATTGGACGAAAACTTGGTCTATGCTGCCGACAATTCCAATTTCTATAAATCAACCGATGGAGGAATAGCTTGGACGGCGGTTTACTCCGTCAATGGCACTTACCAAATCGTCATTCATCCCGCCAACCACAACCTTGTTTTTGCAGTGGGACAAAACGGCCTATTCAAAACCGAAAATGGAGGGGAAACGTGGACACAACAATACAGCGACAAGTTTTGGGACATCAATTTTCACCCCGCCAAACCCAATATACTCTACGTCCTTCGCCACAATCCCACCTTGCAGTATGCAGAATTTTGGAAGTCCACAGACACAGGTACAACTTGGACTCAAATGAGCAATGGTTGGTACAATCCCGTCAATGCCAACTTCAATGCACACCAAGACCAAGGTGCGTTGATAGCCGTTACCCCACTCGAACCCAACAAAGTATATGTCGGCATGATGGGCAATCACAAGGCAGAAGACAACTCATGGATAGGCGTATATCGAAGCGAAAACGAAGGCGAATCTTGGACAAATCCGATTCAAGACGGAGGCCCTTATTCCGACCCAGACAATCAAAACTTAGCAACAAGTGGGCGAACAAGTGGTTTTTCCCAAACCTTCTACGACTTCGGTTTCGACGTTTCTCATACCATTCCTGGCAAATTGTATTTGGGAGTTTTGTCCTTGTCTGTTTCCTCTGATGACGGAAATTCTTGGACAAGAATTGGAGGCTATGACACTCCTGCCGAAAGCAATGTTGGTTGGTTTCATCCCGACATTCAAGACATCCACGTTTTGGGCAGTGATGTTTGGGTAGCCACAGATGGCGGCATCAATTACTCCAATGATGAATTTGCCACCCACGAATCCCGAAAACGAGGCTTGGCGGGAGCGCATTATTGGGGCTTTGACCAAGGCTGGAACAAAGATGTAACGGTCGGCGGACGCTACCACAATGGGAATGTGGCACTCTACGAAGTTTATGGCACGGGCAATGCCACCGCCTTGGGAGGTGGGGAAGCTGCCACAGGTTATATCGACTTATTAGACCCCTTGACCAGCTATTTTTCGGATATTTCAACGAGCCTACTTGACCCCAATATACTCGGTAGAAAAAGCTATACTTCCAAGCTCGGAAAATATCCCCACGAGGCCTACCTTCA
>JBGCDY010000063.1:0-10871 GCA_045105835.1 Chitinophagales bacterium | reverse complement strand
TGTGTATGCTTATCCCAAATCGGAAGCAGCTAATATTGCAATCAAAACGACTCAGCGTTTTTTGGAGGAACAAGGAGATTCATTGAAGGAGGTCATTTTTGTTTGTTTTGACGAAGAAAATTGGGAACTTTACCGTCATATTTTGAATAAGTAATTTTTTGAACTGCATATTTTTATGAAACGAGCAATTCTTACCATAGGCTTTTTGTGTTTTTTGATGTTGAGTTCCTGTGGCAACAAAGACCGTATTGTGTTGATTAGCACAAACTTTGGAGATATGAAAGTGAAATTGTACAAGGAAACTCCACTTCACCGAGACAATTTTGTGAAGCTTGCCAAAGAGGGTTTTTATGATGGTACGCTCTTTCATAGAGTCATCAAAAATTTCATGATTCAAGGCGGCGACCCTAACTCAAAAGATGCCAAACCAAATGCAAGGCTTGGTGGGGGTGGACCAGGTTATAAAGTCGATGCAGAATTTGTTTTTCCAGAGTTTTACCACAAAAAAGGAGCATTGTCTGCTGCTCGTCAAGGAGATGGAGTAAACCCTAAGAAGGCTTCTTCTGGTTCACAGTTCTATATAGTACAAGGCAAACCTGTATCAGAAGGGGAATTGAAGCAATTGGAGAGCAAATTGAAGGTTGTTTTTACGGACGAACAAAAGAAAGTGTATTCTGAAGTAGGAGGTACGCCATTTTTGGACAATAACTACACCGTTTTTGGGGAAGTAATTGAAGGTTTAGAAGTAATTGACAAAATTGCAGCCGTTTCTACCTTGAGAGGAGATAGACCTGTGGAAGATGTAAAAATGACGGTTAAAGTATTGAAATAGAATCATCTATTCAACGCTTATGATTCAAGAAGTCAAATCTTTTCCTATAAAAAAATCGCCCATAATTGTTTCATTGTCACTTGTCACCTTCCAATAATAACGCCCTGGAGGGTGGTCTTTTGATGAAAATTGAGGATTGAAGTAAATAGAGTGTGCAGGAATTTCGCCTGAATAAAGCTCATCAGATTGGTTGTTCTCGATGCTTAGCTCCAAAGCTTCTTCAAGCCCATTGGAAAATTCAAAAAACAAACCATCGCTCCAACAGTCTGCGCCTTTTTCAGGCTTCAACACCTCAAAATCTCCTCCTCTTTGTACTTGTGCTAAGATAGGTTGGTAGTGAGGTACTGGTGCAAATAAACCAGCCAATTGGTCGATAGAATAATCAATGTGATTCTTGACAGAATCTTTGATTTTATTCATCAAAGTAGTCATTCCTTCGGAGGTTTCTCGCTGCAATTTGACCTCTATATTATTAAACTGTTTTCGCAACGCTGCTTTTTTGACCTCAACAGCACTAACTGATAAATCTTTCAAAAAAGCAGCTTCTTCTGCCCATTCAGGGTCATTGGCAATTTGAAGACTCACCTCTTTTGCCTCTTGAAGAGGAAGTCTATTTGTCAGAAAATCAGCTATCCGTATTGTTCGTTCCATTTTATATACATATTTTTCAAGTCAACAGTAGGGCTTCAATACAATTCTTCCTTCCTATAACGCCCCTTCACAAGTACCTTCATTTTTTTCATACAGCGCATCTTTTGCATCCTTGCAACAGTCTCACTTTTGTAGCCCAATTTTTTGGCAATTTCCTTGAAAGGTAAATTGTGTGTATAATAAAGCATAATCAAGGATTTGCAGGTATTGGTCATTTCATTGAGTGTATTTGTCAATATTTTTTGGCTATCAGAAACCTGCAAGTTTACCTGTGCCGATTCGCTATCCGCAACTCTATTAATCTCTGTATCCGTTATGCCACTCTGTTCTCGTTGAAATTTTCGGCGATTGTATAGCACTACATTTCTACCAATCGCAAATAAATAGGTCTTTATACTACTCGTAAATTTTGTTAACTTTCCTTTTTTAATGTTGTTATACAGTACCAGTACGCTTTCTTGATAGGCATCCAAGGCTTCTTCATCTGTACATTGGTACTTATTTTTTATCCACACAAAAAACTCGTTTCGATAGTTCTCATATATTTCGGTAATGGCTTTTTCGTTGCCTGATTTAATCAGTTCAAGCCATTCTTCAATCGTATGTTTTTTACGTTTCATAGTATTTATTGCATTAAGATGGATTTCGTAAACATACAAAAAACATTTATTTTTCCTATTCACATCGGAACTACTTTTGCGATAATTTTGTAGCAGTTCTGTAACTTGACAAAACAATTGTATATTTGTAGCTTTATTTAATTTGGCTGAAAACACAGAACTGTTATGGTACAAATCAGCGACTTATCTCAATATGAGGAACAACAAGTTACCCTAAAAGGTTGGGTAGCGACAAAAAGAACTGGGGGAAAAATTGCATTCATTACCCTTCGTGATGGCTCTGGATATATAGAGTGTGTGATTAATTTGCAGGACGTTTCGGAAGAAGAATTTGAAGCTGCAAAAAGAATCACCCAAGAGAGTTCTATCATTCTGACTGGTAAGGTCATAAAAAATGAAAGACAATCAGGTGGATATGAATTGCAGGTACAAACAATAGAAGTGGTTCACATTGCAGAAGAATACCCATTGGGCAAAAAATCACATGGTCCCGATTTTCTTTTGAATCACCGTCACCTATGGTTGCGCTCCAAAAAACAATGGGCAATCTTGCGTATTCGCAACCAACTCAAAATGTCCATTCACAATTTCTTTCAAGATAGGGGATTTATCCAAACCGATTCACCTATTCTTACAGGGAATGCAGCAGAAGGAACTTCCGATCTTTTTGGAACAGAGTTTTACAAAGAAGGAGTAGAGGCATACCTCTCTCAATCGGGGCAATTGTATGCCGAAGCAATGGCAATGGCAATGGGCAAAGTGTATACTTTTGGGCCTTGTTTTAGAGCTGAAAAATCGGTTACACCTCGTCACTTATCGGAGTTTTGGATGATTGAGCCAGAGATGGCATTCTATGATTTGGATATGGACATGGATTTGATTGAAAAATTCATCCGTTTCATTATCACCGATGTATTCGAAAAATGCCAAACAGAATTGAAGGCATTGGATCGTGACACCTTCCTTTTTGAACATATTCACAAACCATTTCCACGTATTACCTACGAAGAAGCAGTAGATATTATTCGTGGTGAAAGAGAAGTGGATGGTAAAAATGCCATCACGGTACAGGAAGAGGATTTGGCAGCAGTGAAAGAAAAAATAACTGCGGCACAAACTGAAATTGAAGAAACAGAGGTCCTTTTGAAGGGCAACATGAAAAAGGGCAAACGAAACTACCTGCAAAGTAAAGTTGATAAGCTCAAAAAGGAATTGAAGCAACTTGAAGAGGATGCCCGAAACATTCCGCTTTGGATTGAGTCTTCTAAAAACTTTCCTCGTGGTGAAGATTTTGGCGCACCAAATGAGCGTGTATTGACCCGTCTTTATAGTACTCCTGTGATGGTCTACAAATGGCCTCGTGCCATCAAAGCCTTCTACATGAAACGCTACCCAGATGACCCTGAGTACATCAAAGGTGTGGATGTTTTGGCTCCAGAAGGATTTGGTGAAGTAGTAGGAGGATCAGAGCGTGAAGATGATTTGGATACATTGTTGGCTTCTATTCGAGCACACAATCTTCCAGAAGATGTCTTTAAGTGGTACACCGATTTGCGACGTTATGGATCAGTTCCTCACTCTGGTTTTGGCTTGGGTTTTGAGCGAACGGTTATGTGGATTACAGGTGCAAAACACATTCGTGAGACGATTCCTTTTCCAAGGTATTACGGGCGATTGTTTCCGTAAATAATAAAATGAAGGTTCAAACAACAAACTTTTTGAAATCATTGAAAAATCATAAAATCAAGTTTGTTGTTTGAACTTATATTTGAGTTTTGGTCCCATAGTTCAAGGGATAGAATAGAAGTTTCCTAAACTTTAGATCCAGGTTCGAGTCCTGGTGGGACCACTTTCACTCCAATACAAAGTCCTGCAAATTAAATATTTGCAGGACTTTTTCATTTTAAACATCCACATTAATCTACACTTTTATCATTCATTCTACAAAAGCAGCACTAAAACTCCTTTCTCCACTACAAAACTAATCCCTAGTAACAAAACGATACATTAGCAAAAATAAATTTTAACAAAAATTTAACATTAAAAATCCCTGTTAAAACTTAAAGTTTCAGGTAGCCCTTTTTTGCTCCGAAACTGCAATGAGTCAAATTACTGCACATAGATATTTTTCTAAAAAGCTCCCTTTTTTTTCCTCTTCAAACTTAATTTTAATCAAAAAACTGCCCTAAGCCTCCTTAACACTTAGGTTACATTTGCAACAATTGTTAGACAACCTATGTAATTGATCCTATTTTTTTTTAACTAAAAACCCATTTTACATGAACAAATTCTCTGCTCTTTTAATGGCTGTGCTATGTCTATTCGCCAGTCAAACAGATCTTCTCGCTCAAAAATCTCGTAATTGTGGCACCATGGGACATCTCGAATTGCTTCAACAAAAGCATCCAGAAACCGTCCGAAACATGGAAAAAATTGAAGCCCACACCAACAAGGTCCTCAAAAACAGTAGTAATCTTCAAAAAGTAAATGGTGTCATTACCATTCCTGTAGTCGTCCACGTTTTATACAATACTTCAGCACAAAACATTAGTGACGCACAAATTCTCTCTCAAATTCAAGTATTAAATGACGATTTCCGTCGTACAAATGCAGATGCGTCCAACACTCCTTCCGACTTCTTGGGAGTAGCAGCAGATTCACAAATCGAATTTTGTATGGCAACAGTAGATCCCAACGGCAATGCAACCGACGGTATCACCCGCACACAAACCTCCAACTCTTCTTGGAGTACCAACGATGCAATGAAAAAATCCAGTCAAGGCGGTGTTGATCCTTGGGCAACAAGTGACTACCTCAACATGTGGGTTTGTAACCTAAGTGGGGGTATTTTGGGTTATGCACAATTTCCTGGTGGTCCTGCGGCTACCGATGGTGTAGTATGTCTTACTACAGCTTTCGGTACAACAGGCAATGTAAACTCTCCTTTCGATTTGGGAAGAACAACGACACACGAAGTAGGTCACTGGTTGAACCTTCGCCACATTTGGGGTGATGGTAACTGCAATGCGGATGATCTTGTATCTGACACTCCAACAGCAGGTTCTGCTAACTACACAGGCGCACCTTGTACCTACCCTGGTCCAAACACTTGTAATACGGGAGCAAACGACCTTCCTGATATGTTCCAAAACTACATGGACTATTCAGATGATGGATGTATGAACTTATACACAACTGGTCAAAAAGACCGTATGCGTGCTTTGTTTGATGCAGGTGGTTCAAGAGTAAGTTTATTAAGCTCAACAGCTTGTGGCACACCGACTCCTGACCATTGTACGAATGGCACATTAGATGCTGACGAAACAGGCATTGATTGTGGTGGTGCAGATTGTGACGCTTGTCCAACTTGTACGGATGGCATCCAAAATGGCGACGAAACAGGTATTGACTGTGGTGGCTCTTGTCCTACATCTTGCCCTATCAGCTACTGTGGTTCTCAAGGAGATGATTCAAGTTATGAGTATATTTCAAATGTGAGCATTGGAGCGATTAACAACAACAGTGGAAGTGACAATGGTTATGGTGACTATACAAGTCTTGCAACCGACCTTCCTATCTCTTCCAGCAATGTAATTAGCCTTACACCTGCATTCTCAGGAACTACTTACAATGAATACTGGGAAGTGTATATTGACTACAATGGCGATGGTGATTTCACCGATTCAGATGAAAAAGCTTATGATTCTGGTAGTGCAAGTAGCAGTGCTGTTTCTGGAACAATCACTGTCCCTGCTGCTGCAAGCGTAGGACTCACCCGAATGAGGGTACAAATGCGTTGGAATCAATCTGCAGGTGGTCCTTGTACGACTTTCGCTTATGGTGAAGTAGAAGATTACTCTGTAAACATTGTCAACAATGGCGGTGGTGGTCCAACTTGTACTGATGGAATTCTAAATGGTGACGAAACAGGCATTGACTGTGGTGGTCCTGACTGTGATGCTTGTCCTACTTGCTCGGATGGAATCTTAAATGGTAACGAAACAGATATTGACTGTGGCGGTTCTGACTGTGATGCTTGTCCTACTTGTACTGATGGAATTCTAAACGGTGACGAAACAGACATTGACTGTGGTGGTGCTGATTGTGATGCTTGCCCTACTTGTACTGATGGAATTCTAAACGGTGACGAAACAGGTATTGACTGTGGTGGCTCTTGTGACCCTTGTGGTGGCGGTGGAGAATGCACTTACAGTGTCATTGACAGTAATGGATTTGAAAGTGGCTGGGGTATATGGAACGATGGTGGTTCTGATTCCCGAAGAATGAGTACAGCTTATTCAAGTACAGGTGCGAGAAGTGTCCGCTTACGTGACAATACAAACAGTTCTGTTATGACAACAGACAATTTGAATTTGACCGCTTACGAAGAATTGACTGTTTCTTTCGGTTTTGTTGCTGTAAGCATGGACAATAGTAACGAAGATTTCTGGTTGCAGATTTCAACGAATGGTGGTTCTTCTTATACAACTGTTGAAGAGTGGAACAGAGGTGATGAGTTTGAAAACAACAATTTCTACACAGATGCAGTGAGCATTGATGGTCCATTTACTTCAAACACAAGACTGCGTTTCCGTTGTGATGCTTCTGGTAATTCTGACTGGGTGTATATTGACGATGTATTGATTGAAGGTTGTTCTTCAGGAAGCAACAGAGGCGATGGCTCTAATATTGAAGTGAGTGAAGAAGTAACAACAATCGAAAAAACTGCTGATTTAGCGATTAGATTGTTCCCGAATCCTGCTAAAAACATCTTGAATGTAGCTTATGACAATGTATCAGAAGAAGCAACAAGTGTGACAGTTTACGATATGACAGGTCGAGTATTGTTGCAACAAGCAGTAAACCCTGCAAGCAACAGTGATAAGGTACAATTGGACATCAGCAACTTGAAAGAAGGTTATTACCTATTAAAATTGAACAACGGCAAGCAAAGCGCTGTACAGAAGTTCTTTGTTTTCTAAATATCTAAATTCATGATGCGGTAAACACACCTTATTTGCCGCTTTTACCAAACCTCCTTTTTTCAATCTTGAAGAAAGGAGGTTTTTTTTATGCTCCAAATGCCTTATATTTGAATCACTCCCACCACTACTGAAACTGCCACAAACATCCAATTAGCAGTCAAAAATTATTCACAGAAAATTGAGAAAAGCCCTTTCACAGGAAGAAACTACACAAATCAATCCTATGTCAAATCTATCAAGCAAAAGTCAATCACAAAACAAACAACTTTTAGAAGATGCCAGAGAGATACTCGATACTGGCAAATTTCAGGAGGCGATTGATGCTGCACTTCCACTTATTCCATTGTTTATCAATGCTCAACAATGGATAGAAGCGACCAATGCTTATGCCATTCTCTCCACAGGTTGCAATTTTTTAGGCAAGCTTGATACCGCCATTCAATATGCAGAAAAAGGTATTCAAGTTTTGGAAAAAGAATCCATCGGTGATACCTCACAATCAACCTTCATTTACTCCTCACTGGCAAACTGTTATGAAAGCAAAGGGTTTTATAAAAAGGCAATACAAATACACAAACAACTGGTAAAATTCAATACAGGGGAACTACAGTCTGATAAAAAAGAAGCTGCAATCCAAATCGAAAATACAGCTACTTCTCATTACGCTATTGGCAACCTCTACATTTCACTGAGTGACTATGACCAAGCCCTCCTCCACTTTCAAAAAAGTTTAGCCATTTGTAAGCAGCATACAGGCGAATTTGATTGGCTGAGAATTGCCATTTATTCCAGCATTGGGATTGTCTATGGAAGAAAAGAAAATTACGAACAAGCCATTCATTTTCAGCTAAAAGCAATGCCCTTGGCAGAAGAAAATTTTGGAGCATTGCACCCACATACCATTGCCATCACCAATAATTTGGGAAGGGCTTATTTATTGGGCAAACAGTTTGACAAGGCATTGATTTACTTCCAAAAAACCTTAGAAAAAATAAACCCAGCCCAAGGCAATATCAATCCAAGAATAGCAGCCTCTTACCGCAACATGGGAATGGCATACATGGGACTTCAAGAACATCTAAAAGGCATTGACTATTTCGAAAAAGCAAAACAAATTCACCAACAAAGCATAGGATTGACCAATAGTCGACTGGGAATCAATGACTATTATTTGGGAAAAGCACATCAAGCACTCCATTCATTCCCAAAAGCACTTCAATGCTATCAAGCCGCCATTTGTTTCTTCGCCCAAGATTTTTCTGTTGAAGCCTCCGATGTTTATCAAAACCCCAATCTTCAATCTTATGAAGAACCACTTCAAGCCATAGAACTTTTGAGTCACAAAGCCCAAACCTTGGCACAACTATTTCACAAACAAACACACGCAATCAAGGATTTGCAAGCCGCACTTAATACTGTCAAAGCTGCTTTGGCTTTATTAGATACCGCCAAAAAAAAATACCACATTGAAGACACCCAACTCTTTGCAGCAGCCAAAGCGCAAAACCTATATGCACAAGCCATTTCCTATGGAAGTCAATTGCAGAAATTAAGCTCCACTCCTGATGCAGTAAACGAACTCTTTTCCTACTCCGAAAAATCCAAAGCTGCCCTTCTGCTCAGTGCATTGAAAAATACCAAAGCCAAAATTGAAGCTGCCATCCCTCCACATTTGATAGAAAAAGAGGAAGCGATTCGAGTAGAATTGAACTACATAAACAAACAAATCACAAAAGAAAGAGCCAAAAGAGAACAATCCAACCAAACACAAGTCAATTCACTTCAAAACCAATATTTTGATTACCATCAACAACACACACAACTCATCCAACAATTTGAAGCGGAATATCCCGAATATTTCCGACTCAAATACGATACTTCGACATCCAGTATTGAAGCCCTCCAAAAACAAATTCCTGCCACAACTTTATTGATAGAATACTTCATTGCAGAAAATCATCTTTACATTTTCACCATTTCCAAACAAAATTTTGAAGTCCTTCAAATAGAAAAACTCCGAGGCTTCAATAAAATGGTTCAGGACTTCAATAAGTCCATTCGGCAAATCCGCAAAAAGAAATACATTGACTTGGGCAGCAAATTGTACCTACTCTTGGTCAAACCAGCACTTGAAGCCCAAGAAAACCAAAATTTCGAGCAGCTTCTCATCATACCTGATGGCATTCTCAGCACCTTACCATTTGAAGCACTCCTCTCCATATCCCCTGATAATCAGGATGATTATGCGGATTTTGATTATCTGTTGATGAATTATTCCATCAGTTACCACTACTCTGCAACGCTTTGGCTGCATATAGTTCAAAACCAAAATCATAGAAAACAATTAACAAGCAGTTTCATTGGCTTTGCTCCCGTTTACAAAAATGACTCCTCCACAACAGTTTCAACATTGCAGGAGAAAAGTATGGAAATCGCATACCGTTCTGTACAAATTGGAGAAAGCAATTATCAAGAACTGATTTTTTCGGAACAAGAGGTCAATGGGGTAAAAGCAGCTTTTGAAGCTAGGGGATTGAGGGCAACTACTTTATTACATGGCGAGTCCACCAAAACCAATTTTGAAGAATCCATCAAAAACCAAAAATACATTCTCATTGCAGCGCATGGTATTCACAACAAAAAACAGGCAGACTTATCGGGAATCATTTTTTCACCCAAAGAAAACCAAACCATAGAAGAGTCCATTTTGTATGTCAAGGATGCTTACCACCTTCAATTGGATGCAGATTTGGTGGTTTTGAGTAGCTGCGAGAGTGGAATCGGCAAACTCGCAAAAGGAGAGGGCATGATGGCGATTAATAGAGGATTTTTGTATGCGGGCGCATCGAATGTGATTTTTACCCTCTTCAAAGTCTATGACCAACAAAGCAGTCAATTGACGCAATATTTGTTTGAAGCCATATTGAAGGGAAAGACCTACACCCAAGCCCTTCGATGGGCAAAGCTACAACTGATAAAACAAAAAAACAGCGACCCAAAGGCTTGGAGTGGGTTTGTGCTGATTGGAGAGTGAGCTCTGAAAAATTTGATGGTGACCACAAATACAAAAGGAGCGTACAATTTTTTGTACACTCCTTTTGTTCATATAAACTTTGTGATTCACAATTCAAAAACCAGTGTCTATTCACCAGTTTCTAATCACCAATCACCAAAAATTAGTTGATATTGTAGCTCAATCCTACTTGAAAACCGCCCGTTGCGATACGTGATTCTGGTCTATCTGAAGTCCAATGTCCACTAACGTCTTCTTTGTTTTCAACATCTCCCAATGAACCATCAAAACGGAAGGAAGTATTGAGGAATAAGTTTTCTGCAATGGTGAAACGTGCGCCAATGCTTGCTGCCAAACCGATGAAATTATCTTCATATAAATCTTCCAAAGTATAGCCATTGAAAGACTCTGTAATGTCATCTACAGTTGATTCTGCACTGGTTAGGAATGCAAATTGAGGTCCAATCGTGAACAAGAAAGCGGTTCCTGCATCGGGATTGGAATTGAATTTCAACAAAACAGGAATTTTGAGATAGGTCAAATCAACCACTCTGTCTGTACCTACCCAACTACTTCCCACAGTAGGAAGAAATCCAAATGCTCCACTGCCATCTGAATCATAATCCTGTCCCTGTTTGGAAATAATCAAACCCGTCTGCAAACCGATTGTTCGGCTGAAATTGAAGCCCACTTGTGCACCATAGGCAAAAGTGTATTTGGGAACATAGTCCAATTGTGCGCCTTGGTCAGAATCATCTTTGTTGAATACC
>JBGCDY010000062.1:0-3171 GCA_045105835.1 Chitinophagales bacterium | reverse complement strand
GAACGTTCACTTAGGAGCATAGAACAAGGTGACCAAACACATATCAATACCTTAAGAAAAGTAATGTCCATTTTTGATTATGATTTAGAAATGGAAACCATCATTACGTTAAAACTTAGAAAAAAATAAAACGGCAAATATTTTGCTGTAAATGAATTTTGTTTTACCTTTGCTATTGCCCGCAGGGAACTTGTGTAGGTGTTTATTTGTTTTCATGTAATTGTTTGTCCATAAAATCGAATAGGAAATGAACCCTAATAAATCTATTGATGGAACTCCTCAAATAGCAGAAGAAAATACCTCCAATACAAAGGCTGCCAATAAACTTTTTCAAGATATTACCCTTGAACAACTTTTAGGAGGGCGCAATTATCGAATGATAGGCGACCAAATGTTGTTTGAAAAAGAAGGAGTTTATTATCTCACCACAATAGATTACGAACAAACTTATTCTGCAAAAGAATACGCCAAACTTCCCGAAGGTGCGCCTTTTCAACTTATTGAAGGAAAATTAATTTATATGCCGTCTCCTTACGTTATTCACCAGAGAATCTCTATTCGCCTTTCTTCCAAATTATTCAATTATGTAGAAGAAAAAGAATTGGGTGAAGTTCATTATGCCCCTTTAGATGTTCATTTTGACGAGGAAAATGTATTTCAGCCTGACCTCTTGTTTGTATCCGTCAGCCGTAAAGACATCATCCAAAATTTCATACAAGGTGCACCTGATTTAGTCGTGGAAATTCTATCGAAAGGAACGAAAAAAGTGGATGAGGAAACCAAAATGAAAGTTTACGGCAAACACAATGTTTTGGAATATTGGATGATTCACCCCGTCAAAAAATGGGTCAAAATATTTGAAAACCAAGAGGGTGAAATGGTGGAATCTGCGGTATTGGAGGAAGAAGGAAGTTTTGAATCGAAGGCTGTTGAAGGTTTTATACTGGATGTGGGTGAGTTGTTTAAGTAATAAACGGGAAGAAATAATGAGAAAATCTCTTAGGGAATGTCACTAAAAAAGGCTGCAAATTTCAATCGAAATTTGCAGCCTTCCTTTTTTTATATACTTCAATATCAGTGAAATGGAAACCTAAACCCTTGCCACCACAAATACCCTCGCACCGTTTCTAAAATGAGGTCGGTAATAGACTCCATTCAAGACATAGTGACTCACTCCATTGTAATTCACCACTCTATAACCTGTTGGAATCGTGTTGATAACAGTTCCGATTGGAGGACGAACGACCATGTATGTTCCTAAACCAGTATTCCACTGATAGTAATTTCCTAAATGGTGGTAATAGCGAGCATTCCCAACCGCAATTCGTTTGTAGCCAACAGGTAAGGTTTTGATTCTTGCTCCTACAACAGGACGATTGACCACCTTTGTTGTTTTGACTACATGGGTTTTGTGGGTATTGGTATTGTGAACCACATGAGTTTTAGAAGCAGTTTTTTTATGTACTACATGGGTTTTCTTGTGATTGTGTTTGACGACTTTGTGCCTCTTTTGGGCAAATGTAGGTGTTGAAAACAAGATGCTTATTGTGAATAAAATGACTGAAAACAAAAGAAGGTTTTTCATAGAACTAAATATTTGAGGTTTACAATCTTGGTTTGAAGCTAAAGAAAAGGGCATCAAGTAAGGCAAATTCAAATTCAAAAATCAAATGCAAGTTCAAACAAATGTTTTGGAAACAAGTAGCACTTATCATGAGGTGAACTTTCAAAATAACTCAATAAATAAATATTGCGTTTGCATTTGTACTTTGAATTTGCGCTTTCATCAAACTGGACACCCTTTCTGTGTTTTGAGAGCAGCTTTAATTGTTGTTGTTTACAGTGGTTAGACAAACGATTTCTTCAATTTATTCCATTGCAGCCCAAATTCAGTGAAAAAATTTTAATTTTGGAGGGTATTACGCAGTTTCAAAAGTTTCTTAACGGTGACTCAAAACTAACGTAACCCACCCCTTGCCCCTCCCAAGAGGAGAACTTATATTTGAGGGAATTCCTCCTTTGAAGGGGGACTAAGGGGGATGTTAGACCCGTTTTGAAGAGGTGTAGTACTTCACTTTTCACAGAACACATTCCCATGCTAATAGACCTAATCATTGTCGTCATTTATTTTGCAGTCATTTTATTCATTGCTTTGCGAGGCAAAAGCGGGAGTGAAATGAGCAGTGAAGAATATTTTTTGAGTAACCGCAATTTGAAGTGGTATTCGGTGTCCATTTCTACGATTGCGACCAATGTTCAGGGCTACCAGTTTTTGGGAATGATGGGTTCTGCGTATCTCTATGGTTTGGCGCAAGCGAACTTGGAAATCAATGCCATGCAAGGGATTTTGATGGCGGCGTTTATTTTTGTGCCACTATATTTGAAGGATAGAATCGTGACGATTACCCAATTTATCCAAAAACGATTGGGGCGCACCACAGGTTTGGTGTATTCACTCGCCAATCTGTTTTTGTTTTCGACATTGGGTTTGGGAGCAGCCTTGTTTTGGGGAGCCTATGCAGCGGATTTGGTATTCAGCGACTACTTGACTTTTATCAGCGAAGATCGCATTACAAGAGTCGGAATCTTGTTGGCAGCTTTGGGAGTCTTCTCGGCTACCTACACCTATTTTGGCGGATTGGCGGCAGTAGTTCGGACAGATATTGTGCAGTTTGCGATATTGACCATTGGCGGAACAGTGGTTTTGTTGACTTCCATTTACCATTTGGGTGGATGGAGTGAACTCTATGTCAAGACTCCCGAATTGATGCACCTGCACTTGCCTGCCGACCATCCAAAACTTCCTTGGGTAGCAGTGTTTGGTTTGTTTTTGTTGAACATCAACTATTGGTGCGCCAATCAAAGCGTGATTCAGCGTTCTTTGGCAGCTCGAAGTTTGCGGGATGCACAGGTGGGGTTGATGGTCGGTGGAGTGATGAAGTATTTCATGGCGGTGATTATCATCGTGCCAGGCATCGCATTGGCGGGAATTTTGGCGGACAATCCTTTGGCCGAACCCGACCAAGCCTTTCCTTATTTGGTGATGAACTATTTGCCTGTTGGTGTGCGGGGACTTATTTTGTGTGCCTTGTTTGCTTCCTTGATGAGTACGGTAGATTCCCTCTTCAATTCTTTGGCAACGCTTTGGTCAATAGACATCTACAAAGGCTA
>JBGCDY010000061.1:0-7181 GCA_045105835.1 Chitinophagales bacterium | reverse complement strand
CTGGTGCTGGCTGCAAGCATTACCGTTACCAGAAAAGCTTTGGGATTCAAACACAGCTGTTCGGCAATCGTGATGGCAATCGGAGAGAGCAAAACCGCAGTAGCATTGTTGGACATAAAACTGGTCAGCAATGTGGTGATTAAGAACAAAATAGAAATGATGAAAGTAGGAGAGGAGCTACCCGCCAAATCTACAATCCCATTGGCTATCAAAAGGCTTGCGCCTGTTTTTTCGACTGCAATGCCTAAGGGTAAAATACCCGCCAAAAGAAAGAAGACCCGCCAATCCATTTTTCGGTAAATATAAGGCATTGACAAACAGTTGCTCACAATCATAGCCATACAACCGATAAGTGCAGCCGTAAGAATGGGTAATATATTGAAGGCTGCGGTGAAGACAACAAACAAAATGATAAGGGTGGACAAAAGCATCTTATTGCGCCTAAGATTGGGTTTTTTGACCTTTTCCAAGACAATAAAATCAGGAGAAGTATAAAAAGCATTGAGGCTTTTGCGCCGTGCTTCCATCAAGAGTACGTCCCCAAACTGAATGACCATTTCAGAGATTTTCTCAGTATTGGCAGTCGTTTCGCCACTGCTGCGAATTGCCAAAGGAATGGCTTTGAAGAGGTGCTGAAAATTAACCTCTCCAATTTTTTTGCCCACCAAAAAAGAATTGCGACCAATCACGGCTTCAAATAATACAGCCTCTTCTGAAGTCAATTCATGGTCATCCAAATCGACATCTTTCTTGATTCTGATACCCGCCTTGCTTTGTAATTCAATGATTTCGTCCAAATTGGCTTTGATGCTCAATAAATCATTTGCACGAATGGCTTCGTTTAGGTTCGGCACCCAAATTTCACGCCCTTCGCCACCTTCCCTGCTGATTTCGATAATATCTACATTATAGCGTTTGACCAGTTCGGTATCCTTCAATTTTTTGCCGAGCATTGGAGAACCCTTTTTGACTTCAATTTGGGTCAAATATTTGGAGAGTTTATAGGTTTTGGTGAGGATTTCTTCGTTTGTTTTTCTTTCGGGAATAAAATTTCTTGCCAAAAGCATATACACCATTGAGGCTGCAAACAAGAGCATTCCGAGCATCGAAAATTCAAAAATGCCAAAAGATTCACCATAATGTTCTTCATAAACCGAACTGACAATGATGTTGGTCGAAGTTCCAATAATCGTCACCGTTCCACCCAACATTGCGGCAAATGACAAGGGCATCAAAAAACGAGAAGGACTGACCTTGGCGTAGTTTGCCAAACGAATAACAACGGGCATAAAAATGGCGACGACAGCCGTATTGTTCATAAAAGCCGACAAAAAACCAACAACGAGTACAATCAACACGTAAATACGCAGTTCGCTCTCGCCCGTAAAAGCTTCCAGTTTGTCGCCAATATAATAGACCAAGCCTGTACTCTGCAATCCCAAACTCAGTACCAAGAGCGCAAAAACGGTGATGGTCGCTACATGACTGAATCCCGACAAACCTTCTTCAATACTCAACAAACCGCTGGCAATCAATACCACCATGACCAATAGGGCTGTCACATCGGCTCGAAAGAATTCTGTGGTAAACAATACGATGGCGACCAAGGCAATCACCAAAACAAGGATAATCTCAGGATTCATAGGCTTAGTTTAGATGAAATATTTATAGGGAAAATATGAATTTGCTTCAATGCAATTCATCTAAAAAGGCAATATAAACCATCTCACTGACACTTCAAATTAAAAGTGTAGAAATGGATTTTAAATAATTGATCTTGAATTGTTTAAAAATATTGCGACTGTGTGGGTTTAAGGTTTCTACTTCTTCAATCACTTCAAAAGAAGAGCGTGATTGCAAAGAAATAAGGAAGGCGGGAACGAATTTTACTTATCATCTGTTTTCGTCCCGTATCAATTTAGCGCAAAGTATTAACAAAGAGAGCCATGCAAAGCCGAAAGTACAGCCGAACCTATCATTTCCCTTTCTCCAAAGGCACAACTTCCGATGACCGTATCCAACCCAATTGGGAGCAAATATTGCAGCATGAAATCGTAGTGACAGAAAAATTGGATGGTGAAAACACCTGCCTAAAAACGACAGGATTTTATGCCCGTTCACACGCTGCACCTACCCGCAATCCGTGGGCAAAAAATATGAAAGGGCTTTGGGAAATGGTCAAAAACGATTTGGGAGATTTGGAGTTTTTTGGTGAGAATCTATATGGTGTTCACAGCATTGAGTACGCCCATTTGGAGCATTACTTTTATGTCTTTGCAATACGGGAGGGGGATGTTTGGCTGTCGTGGGAAGAGGTCTGTTTTTATGCTGCAATGTTGGATTTACCCACCGTTCCTGTACTCCAAAAAGGGTGTTTTACGAGTGATTCCATCCAAAAAACGATTGAAGTCGGAATGACCAAAGGCAGTGCATTGGGCGGCGAATGTGAAGGCTTTGTTTGCAGGAATGTAGCCGCTTTTGGTACCGAAGACTTTAGCAAAAATGTATTGAAGTATGTACGAAAAAATCATGTTAAGACCGACGAGCATTGGACTCGAAACTGGAAACGGGCGAAGTTATGGCATGAGCAGCCTACTTCAAAACCAGGAATTTGATTGGAATTTATTGGATGAATTTGAATGGATTCAGAAGATGAAAAATTGCCCACAAGAACCACAGTTTCATGCAGAAGGGGATGTCTATGTGCATACTCGAATGGTGGTGGCGGAATTGCTACAATTGGAAGAATTTCAAGCATTGGAGGAAGAATCGAAAACGATTTTACTCTTTGCTGCCTTGCTACACGATGTCGCCAAACCCAATTGTACGGTGACTATAGACGAAGTCATTCGCTCCCCCAAACATGCTTTGGTAGGCGAAAAAATCGCTCGACAATTATTGTGGGACAGCGACTTTGACCTTCGTGAAAAAATTGCTGCCTTGGTGCGTTTGCATGGTTTACCACTTTGGAGTTTGGACAAAAAAAGCCCGAATAAATCGGTCATTGCAAGCAGTTTGAGAGTGCCAAACGAGTGGATTTACATTTTGTCAAAAGCGGATGTCTTGGGGCGAATCTGTGAAGACCAAGAAGACTTGTTGTGTCGCTTGGAATTGTTCAAAGAATTATGCCTTGAAAATGAATGCTTTACCAAAGCCAAGACTTTCTTCAACACCCACAGTCGATTGCAATACTTTCAATCTGACAACGATTATACCGCTGACTTGTATGACGATACCGAGTTTGAAATCATTTTGATGGCAGGGATTGCAGGAAGCGGAAAGGATACCTATATCGAACAATTTGGAAAGAATCTACCTGTGGTGAGTTTGGACGAGGTGCGCCGTGAATTGAACATCAAATTTAGCGACAAAAATGGACAGGGGAAAGTGGTGCAATATGCATACGAATTGGCAAAAGAACATTGCCGCAAAAAACAGTCTTTTATTTGGAACAGCACCAATTTGAGTCAGCGCATTCGCGAAAAACTCATCAGAACCTTGTTGGTTTACAAACCCCGAATAAAAATCGTTTACCTCGAAACCAGCCTATCAAATATCTACACCAGGCGCAAAAGCCAAATCAAAGCCAAAAGCATGACTTCCATGCTTCGGATTTTGGACATGCCGCAATTGACGGAGGTGCATGAGGTGGTGTATAGACGGAATTAGAAAAATACAAAATCAAAAAATAAATACAATCAACTATGTATCAAATACTTCAACTTTTAGATCTAAATGAACTTCAATGGAAAACCTATTTCCAGTTTCACATGGAGTTGGCAGAAAAAGTGAAAACACCTTTTGAACTTCCCAACGATTTCAAGATTTTTATGAAAATAAAAAGTCATTCTTTGGGCAAAGGAGATGCCAAAGAATCCATCGTTTTGCAAGATGGGAAAATGGTGGCTTGGCTTCAATACAAAGTCTATGGATTTGGAGAAACGAGTGAGTATGGCGAAATATATTTTGACACCTTCTATGAGCCAATTCCAAAGGGTTTATTGAAGGAATTGAAGTCGATAGTCACCAAAAATATGGACTTTTTCAACCACAAAAAAAGCTATATTTTTGAAGCCCACAATCCACGATTTAAGGAGTTGGTGGAGTTTTGTGGAGCGGAAATTATGGGTACAAATTGTTATTTTGAATTGGAGCGAAATCAGGTGAATACGGAGCTGACCAATACATTGTTGAAATCTGATTTGCTTGAAAATGAGCAGCTTCAATTTGTCTTTCACGATTCATTGCCTGAATACTTGTACGAGTCTTATACCCATCTTTTCAACGAAGGATTCAGCAGTATACCACACACTTCTCCAATACCTATTCAATTGACAAGCATGGAAGGTACTGCACAAATGGTGAAAAATTTTGAAAAAGGAGGGAGTCACATCTATTCGGCTTGGCTATTGGATAAAAACAGAAAGGGCGTGGCTTATACCATTATTTATTTGGAGGATAAAACAGTAAAAACAATTGGAAAACAGTGGCTAACCGTTGTGACGAAACCCTACCAAGGAAAAGGTTTGGCGAAGTATTTGAAGGCGGCAATGCTCCAAGAAGTTTTTGCTTCTGTTCCTGAAATGCAAGCGGTTCACACCAATTGTACTTCCATTAATTATCCCATGATGGCAGTGAATCAGCAGTTGGGATTTGAAAAAGTAGGGGAGAAGTATGAATATGCTTTGACGGTTTGAGCGAATTTTGAAGAATATGGAATTGGGTGTTTCATCTTTTTCTTACCTTTAAGCCTATTTTGTAGAAGAGCCTTCGTGCTGCGCTACAATTAAAACGCATAATTTTAATCAGCCTATGTTCGACAGCTTACCCCATTACTTTCGCAAACACAATCTATCCGCAGATGTGCGAACCTTACTTTTACTTCGCAGGTCTTTTGAAAAAGGGCTCATCAATACATTGGGTGACATCTATGTATTGTTGAAGAGTTTGGTTGCCAAAGACCCAACCGATTTTGGTCCTTATGCCACTGCCTTTTACGAATATTTCTTGGACATTGAGATTAATAAAGGCGAAAAATTGGAGAATGCTATCGCACGTTCCAAAGCTTTTTCGGATTGGAAAGAAGAATATTTGAAGCGGGAAGAGATAGAGGAAACGCCTAATTTGAGGGATTTGATTGACCAGTTTTTGGACGAAGTGCATTTGACTACTTTTGATATTCAAAAATTGTTGTCAGGCGCAGATATTTTGAACAAGGATGACCCTACTCGTGCGGACAATGGCACACAGGATGCACCAGAAGGCGCACAGAGAGTCGACAAGGCAGCAGATTACAGCCAAATTCCATTGGAGGAATTGAAGCGCAGAATGGAGGAAGTAGCCAAACGCCAAAAAGGAAGACATCATGGTGGCAGTCATTGGATTGGTTCAGGAGGTATTTCACCTTATGGCAACAATGGTGGCGCAGTCGGTGGCATCAGAGTTGGTGGTGGCGGTGGTGGTAAAATGGCGAGGGCAGTGATTGGTGACCCGCAGTTTTACCCAGTTGATACCAAGGCGATTTTGAAGGATGACAACATTGATGCGGCATTGGCATCTTTGAAAGGCATTGAAGAAGAGGAAGCAGAAATGTTATTAGATATCCCAAGAACGATTACCGAAGGGTTGAAACAAGGAGGTATTTTTCTGCCTTATGAACGAGAAAAGGTTTCGCAAAAATTGCAGGTGATGTTGTTGATTGACAATGGAGGTTTTTCGATGTATCCATATATCAAGGCGGTGACGAAGTTGTTTGCTAAAATGAAAACACGTTTTGCCCACGATTTGAAGGTCTATTATTTCCACAACACAATTTATGGTGGAGTTTATTCAGATGTACGAAGGACAGAATATGTGCCTATTGAACGTGTGCTTGCATTGGATAAAAACTACAGTGTGTTTGTGATAGGGGATGCAGATATGGCTCCTTATGAGTTGGACGATTACAGCATGGAAGGATGGAACAATTTGAAGTCTTACTTCAAGCGCATTGCTTGGATGAATCCGATGCAACAGCGGTATTGGCCCATGTCTATGACCGTCAATTATCTAAAAAAGGTGATTCCGATGTACACCCTCACTCCTGATGGGATTGAAAAGGCAGTACAAAAGATGAATCAAAAACGGAAGTACTTCAAAAGAGGATAAGGAGAAAATAGGAATCAACTTATTTTTGAAGCAAATAAAAAACCCGAAGTCTTTTTTAACAAAAAGACTTCGGTTTTTTTTAAATTATAACCAATCAGACCAGTTTGAATGTTTCAGAATCACTGATTTATTGAACTTGAATTTGCACTTTGAATTTGAGGTTTCAAACTATTTACCTTCTTCCTCAGCAGGTTTCGTACCACTTGCAGTATTCTCACCTACTTTCTTTCCATTTTTGTATTGGAACTCAATGGTTACATTGCCATCTTGGTCGTACCAACGAGCATAACCATCCCGTTTGCCATCTTTGAATGTACCAGCCTCTTGAAGCTGTAGATTGCTGTAATAGCGTTTGCGCTCTCCATCAATCTTTCCACTTTTGTAGTCGGTTTCTTCCATGATTCTACCTCTTTCAAACACCGTCACACGACCTTCCAAGTTGCCATTTACATAAAAACCCTTTTCGGTCAAACTGCCTCTGTCGTCTGATTTTAGGTACAAGCCATGTCTGATTCCATCTCTATAAGTAGTTGTACTTGCGATTACATGTGTTTTAGCACCTTTGTGATAAGTTACCCAAGTGCCCTCTTTTTGACCGTTGAGCAAGTCGCCTTCTTCTTGGATATTGTCTTGAGCATCCACGCTGACTGCTTTCTGCAATCCGTTCATGCCCGAATAAGGAGTCAGTGAATAATCACCAGATTTGACTGCCTTAGGCTTGGGGGCACTGTTGCCACCTCCGCCACAAGCGGCAAGCATACTTAGGATTAAACAAAGACTGATAATTAATCTGTACTTCATAAGTGAAATGTAATTTATATGATTAGAATGAAAAATTTTGAAGTGGAAGCGCTTTATTTATGTATTTCACATACAAAATTGCTATGATTGTAATAACCAATAAGATTCGAAAAACCACCAATTGCTTCTTATTCATGGTGTATTAAAATTATTAATTTGATGAAAAATGTTTTTCCTTAGTAATAAGAAAAAAATAAATGAACATCTTAATTCCCCTTTTGAAAGGGGTTGGG
>JBGCDY010000060.1:0-2804 GCA_045105835.1 Chitinophagales bacterium | reverse complement strand
AAACAAATCAACAAAAAACACCGCCTGCAATACGGCATTGAAGCCACCCACAACGATGTACAATCCAACGCTTACGAAACCGATGTGGTCACAGACGAAATCGTCAATGAAATCGTTTCGACCCGTTATCCCGATGGCGGTAGCAGCATGAGCACCTTTGCGCTTTATACCCGTCACAAATGGAAAATCAGCGACCAATTGATTCTCACCAATGGTTTCCGTTTTTCGATGGTCGGACTCAAAGCCAACTACATAGACACCTCTTTTTTCAGTCTGCCTTACACTTCAACAGAAGCCAACTCTGCCGCTTTCACGGGCAGTTTGGGGCTTGTTTATAAACCCGATTTGGCAACCAAGCTCGGTTTGACCCTATCCACTGGTTTTCGCTCGCCCAACATTGACGATGCTGCCAAGGTCTTTGACCCCAACGACGAAATCGTGGTTGTTCCCAACGTGGACATCCGCCCAGAATATGCCTACAATGCCGAATTGGGTATCCAGAGACGCGTCAATAATTGGCTCAAAATCAGTGTAGATGGCTACTACACCCACCTCTCCGACCTCATCAAACGTGCTCCTTTTGTACTAAATGGTCAGGACAGTCTGCAATACGATGGCGACTTCAAAGATGTCTATGCCAACATCAATGCGGGCAAGGCATACATTGCAGGTTTTGCAGTCAGCGCAGTGGCGGACATCACCCAAAAGGTCAGCATCGAAAAGAAGTTCAATTTTACGGAAGGTCAAGATTTGAGCAATGATGTGCCTTTAGGACATATTCCTCCTGCTTTCGGACAGTTTTTGATTCGCTATCGAGGTGATAAAATGAATAGCTCCTTTTTTGTGCGCTACAATGCTTGGAAACGCATCGAGGACTATTCGCCTGGAAGTGAGGACAAAGCGGAGGAAGCCATTGCAGAAGGTACTCCCACTTGGTTTACCCTCAATTATCGCTTCAACTACGAACTGAGCCCTTTCCTTCAATTGAATATCAGTGTTGAAAACATTCTCGACCACCACTACAAACCTTTTGCAGCTGGGGTGAGTGCTCCAGGGCGAAATTTGATGGTGGGAATTCGAAGTCGGTTTTAGGCTCAAAAAACTTTGTCAACGGTCGCAGACCTTGACAACAGTTATATAAAGTCAAAACCTAAAGGCAAAGTAAGTTTTCAGATTCGTTGATAAAACCGTGAACCGAGACTTCGGTAGTTTCATCTTTTAATATTATTTTTTCACAATCATAGTCCCCCATTTAGAAACTAAAACTACCGAAGTTTTTATTTTTTCCATGGAAATTGTTAGAGAACCAGTTTTCGTTCTTATTTTAATTTTAATTCAACACTTACCAAATCACCACCCGAACAACTTCCTCTTTGCCCTCTTCTTCAAAGCGCACAAAATAAATCCCTGCCTTCAAATTGTCCGTAGCAATGCTGAAATTTTGTTCTCCCGTTTCAAATTGAAGGGTTTGCTGCTGCAATATTTGCCCCGAAGTATTGAGTACTTCAATCGAAATCTTTGCAGGACTGTTCACTTCAAAAACCCCTTCCAACGTTTGTCCTTCTTGGAGGATATTGGGCAATAGTGAGCGCAATCCTGTTTTTTCTTGTAGTAAAACACCTTCAATATCCGTGGGTAATTGAGCTGTGTGAACAGAGTCTATCCAGTGGAAAGCATCGGTGAGAATGGCATTTCGATTGGGAAAATCTATGGTATGCCCCACGCCCGACATCAATATCGAATTGACGATTGCGCCATTGTCTTCCAGTGCATTTTTGATAGGATTGAAGCGGACACTGGGAGAATCATTGTTGCCATGCACGAGGTAGTAGGGCTTATCGGCGGCGTTTTGGATGCTACTGGTTACCTGTTGTGTGCCATTGATGGCTGCACCAATCGGGATGAATCCACCAAAAACATCGACATTGTCCAGTCCATAAGTATAAGTCATTCTTGCGCCCCACGAAAAACCCATTGCATAGATTTTGTCTGCATTTACATTGTACCAATTGTCCACCGAATCCATCAAGGCAGCCGTGAATGCCACATCTATTGGGTCGTCTATCCTTCCATCTGCGCCACCATCGGGGCAAACCAATAGTAGGTGATTGGTCTCCGCAAAAGCTATCAAGGTATCGCACCAAGATTCGGCATCCCACCTTGAAGTGTTCAAAGGATGAAAGCCCATCATCAAGGTTTGGGCTTGATTAGCATCGTAAGTGGATGGCACGTAAATGGAGTATTTTTTGGCGGCATCAGTTTGGAAGGCAAAATTGCCGTCAATGCGTTCTTGGGCAAATAAAAGACTGCTACTAAGGAACAAAAGTAAGGTAATGAGTTGTTTCATATTGGGGTTTGAATTGTAAAAATGAAATTTTAGACGAAGGGAAACTACCCCAATTTTGGACAACAAAGAAATCGAAATCATGGAATATCCTAAAAATGACAATTACATCAAGAGAAGCTGATGCGTGGACAGGGGAATTATGCAGATATGATTCACCAGCAATTTAGGGTGGCTCGAAATCAATTTTTGAAGGGGGTGAAAATGCCGCCTTATAATGTGGATTTGTATGAGCAGATGAAGAATCCGCAATTGAAGTTGTTTTGACAACAGTTGAAGTATGCATACACAACCTAACCCACCCCTTGCCCCTCCCAAGAGGAGAATTTTCCGTATAATTATTTGGCTATCATTCGGTTATATTCGCTTCAAAACAAAACCGAACTATACGCCAATCCAAAAGCCACACTGTTGAAGCTGTCTCCTGAGCGAATTGCCTCTTCTCCAAAACGTTCTACAA
>JBGCDY010000059.1:0-5072 GCA_045105835.1 Chitinophagales bacterium | reverse complement strand
CTTCCAGTATATCAGCCATCAAAGGCGTATCACCTGAAGTATTTCTGTATTGCAGCATTTGGGCAAAACCCAACATTGCAGCCCACTCACGGTTCAGTCCTGTAATGTCTTCATTTGCAGTACCCAATTTTTCCATTTCCTGCAAAGTGATATTGACATAATGAACCAAATTAGCGGCTACAAATTGTTCCAAAACCAATTCCAAACTGTCCGCAACTACTGCAAAGGTTGAATCGGTTTCAACCAGGCTTTTGTTTGTGATTGCCGTTCTGCCCTGCAATAGCAACGAAAATAATTGGGAGGTAAAATCTCGGTCAGGAACAGACAAGTCCCGCTCGGCTGCCATTCTCGAAAAATCAAAAGAATATTCCGAAGTCCAATCCAATAGTCCATCAAAATTACCATCTTCGTCTGCTATGTCTTTGGCTATAAAATCAGCACTTGCCAACTCCCCATCACTGCAAAGTGAATAGTTTCTGGCTGCGCCAAAATAGCCCATCACCAAATCCCAAGCATGTTCTTGGGCGGTATAGTTCGTACCACTGACCAGACTACTACTGCTGGCATCTTCTGCTTCAATGACTTGTTGAACAATATTGTGATAAACCACTGAACCCAATAAAGTTGTATGCACCATTTGTTTCAAATCCAATCCATTCTCTGTAGTATAAACGCCACTTGTACCCAGTTTTGATACATCTTGAGAATAAGCTGCAATCCTATCCAACCACGTCAATATAGAATCTCCAGCACCCAATGAATTGCTAATTCCACTTGCCAAACTTTCAGCACTTGACACCTCTGTAAAAGTATTTTGAAGTCCAGAAAAGCCTGTAATGGGTGTCAAAATATTTTTCCCCAATCCACTTGTATTGTAGTATTCCAACAAACTGGCAGCTTCAATACTGGCAGCCCCCGAAACGCCCAATCCTTCAATAATGATATCCAAATCACTGATTAATAAATGCCTGACACTTGCTGACTCATAAAAAACGCTGCTCCCCACTCCCCCATCAAATATAACCACACTGCTATCTCCTCTTCCAAATTGATAAGTCCTAGGAGTCGCCAATGCATACAAACAAGAGCCATCGTCTTGGTCTGCAGCGGGGTCGTAATTGAGTGCAGTGATGTTGGTACAACCATCTTCTTTGACGCAAGAATTCAAAAACAATAAGATGCTACCACCAAACAATAAAAATAAATAGGTATTGAAAAATGTTTTTTTGTTCATATTGAAGAACCGAAATTTTGTCCCAAAGATAGAAGATATTTTACAGACCTTATCCCCATATTTTTCCTTTCATGCACCAATAATTCCCTTTCATTACTTTGCTACACAACGGTCTCATTAACAAGTCTTACATTTACATTGCAAATAACAACAACGGAAATAAATCAAAACAACAAGAATTTAAGAAGAGCTGCAAACAACAATAAAATCAACTGTAAAACCCCAGTTGTTTAAACCTAATAACGTCTTACAGAGTAAATCTGAGTAAGGCGTTTTTTTTTGCTCTTTTCCTTCCTACAAATCAATCAAGGCAAACTATTTTAATCTTCATTTATTCCCTATCTTTACCTTCAATTGTGGCTTAGTACACTGTTTCAAAAATTACGCTAAGGTTTTGAGAGCCTGCCCCGAAATCTCGGGGTGACATCTTGCAGTGAAACGAAAAGGTGTAATCTCAAAACCGAGAGTAAGATGTCACCTTCTCCGTTCCTCCGAAGATTACACCTTACTCTCCAAAGAAACTTTTGAAGCACGATACTTACAAGTTTGAGAAACAGTTTTTTAATTTTCATTCTTTACTTAATTCTTCACCATTTAAAGCGTTCATGCCTCTTACAATTTACAAATCTTCCGCTGGTTCAGGAAAAACATACACTTTGGTCAAAGAGTATGTCAACCTATTGGTGCGCCGTCCCAACGAATTTAGAAACATTCTGGCGATTACCTTCACCAACAAGGCAACCGACGAAATGAAGGGGCGCATTATTGAAGCCTTGTCTCTATTATCAGACGAAAAATTTGAAGGATTGGCAAAGCAATTGGCAAAAGAAAATCCAGATATTCCTGCCAGTGATATTCCCAAAAATGCGCAAACTGCCCTTCAAAACATCCTCCACAATTATTCGGAGTTCACAGTCAGCACGATAGACAGCTTTTTTCAACGAATTTTGCGGGCAAATGCCAAAGAATTAAAATTGCCGCTTCGGTATGAGGTGGAGATGGACAGAACTTTTGTTTTGGACCAAATCACCGCACACCTCATGCTTGACATTGGTAACATTGACGGGCTGACCAATTGGCTCGAAGATTTTGCGTTTTCACAAATCGAGGAGGACAAAGGCTGGAATATTGAGCGAAATATTCGGGAATTGGGCAATCAAATTTTCATTGAGGAAGTTTGGGAACGCTTGATGCAGGAAGACCAAAAAGCACAGAGCGAGCATGAAGAAGGTAAGAAGCCCAAAAGCTCAAGAGAAATTCGGGAACTCCGCTACAAGAGATTAAAAAAAATCATCGAACAGCTTTGGGGCATCAAAAGGGATTTTGAGAAAAAATTGAAGGATTGGGGCAAAGAAGCTGTGGATATCATTGAAGGATATGGTCTAAAAATGACCGACTTCAAAGCAGGCACAGCCGTTTACTTCGAAAACATTCAAAAAGGAGTTTACAAAAGAGGAGCAACTTTAGAGAAAATTTATCAGGGAAATACCAGTGCTTGGTGTACCAAAACTGCTGCAAAAAAAGCCATCATTGAACAGGCGGTTCACAGCAGTTTGCAGGATATCTTGACGGAATCCATTGACTATTACAATACCAATTTGATTGAATACACTTCGGCAAGCGAGGTATTGAAGAACATTTATGTCTATGGGATTTTGAATGACCTCAAAGACAAATTGCGGGATTACCGAACGGACAACAACATGATGTTGATTTCGGATACCAACAATGTGATTCGAGAAGCCGTTTCAGACAATGATACCCATTTCATTTTTGAGAAAATAGGAATCGTTTACAAGCACGTTTTGATTGATGAATTTCAAGATACTTCCAATTATCAGTGGGACAATATCAAACACATAGCCGATAACTCGATTTCACAAGGTAATTTCACCTTGGTAGTTGGGGATGTCAAACAAAGCATTTACCGTTGGAGAGGCGGCAATATGCAATTGTTGATGAAGGGAGTGCAAGAGAAGTTCGAGAAAAACAGAAATGTAACTTCCGTCCAAAATCTTGCACACAATTGGCGCAGTCACAAGCATGTAGTCGCCTTCAACAATGCCTTCTTTTCTGCCGCAGTAGAGGTTTTGACCGCCAATATGCAGATTCCCGAGGCCCGACAATTGGTCCAGGCTTATGAGTCGGTCAAACAGGACATTCAGCACGACACAGGAGGTTTGGTAAAAGTAGAATTTTTGCCTTCAAGTGGATGGAAAGAAGAAGCGGGTGAACGGATGCTGGGCATCATTGGTGAGCTGCAAAAAGAGGGCAAATCCTTGAAGGATATTGCCATTTTGGTACGCACCAATTTGGAAGGCAGTGACATTGCTGAAAAATTGGCGGGAGCGGGTATTAAGGTTATTTCTTCGGAGTCTTTGCTTTTGAAGAACTCTCCCAAAGTGATGCTGCTTATCAGCATTTTGCGCTATTTGAGCGACCACAGAGACATCATTGCCAAAACCGAAATTTTGGTGCATTGGCTGCAAGTCCAAGGAAAAACGGACGAAATCGACCACCGAATTTATACCGACCACCAAACGAAGAACAAGGAGGAAGACAAAGAGGCAGAAATCAAGAGTTTTTTCCAACAATTATTGCCTCCACGCTTTCATGAGGACATCAACAATTTGGTAAAAAAGCCACTTTATGAGTTGATTGAATTACTCATTGAAGTACTGATGCTCAACGACAAAGCAGATGCCTATATCCAACGTTTTCAAGATTTGGTTTTGGAACACAATAGTACCAAAAGTGCAGATGTAAATCATTTTTTGGGTTGGTGGAACGACCACGAAGACAGCGACAAAACGTCGATTATCGTTCCGAAAGGCGAAGATGCGGTGACGATTATCACCATTCACAAGGCAAAAGGTTTGGAGTTTCCGATTGTAGTGATGCCTTATTGTGATTGGTCTTTGACTCCCAAAATGAGTTCGATTATCTGGACAGAAAGCGACAAAGCCCCTTTTGATGAAATGGGACCTTTGCCATTGAAGTTCAGCAATAATTTACGTGATTCTTATTTCAGACCAGACTATGAGAAAGAATTGTTGATGACCTATATCGACAATCTCAATGTACTGTATGTGGCATTTACCCGACCTGTCGAAAGGCTGTATATTTTGACTCGGGAGGTCAAACGTGGCGGAAATTTGAACAGTGTCTATCAGCTCCTTTCTTCGACACTGCAAAGCGATGGTTTTGAATACAATGAGCATTTTGACAACTCAACGGTTTCTTTTGCGCTACCCCAAAACTTTGAAGAGGGTGACTCAAAAAGCAGCCACAAAGAGGAAACATCCGAGCAGGTGACTCCCTTGAGTACCTACCTCTGCAATGATTACCAAAACAAAATAACGATTCGTTCTGATTCTGACCGCTTTTTTATGCTCTTTGACAGCAAAAAATCGGAAGCCATCAAAACGGGGCAGAAAATTCACAGTGTTTTGGAAAAAATGGTCTTCGCCAAGGATTTAGAAAAGGTGATGCGCCAACTTCAAATTCAGGGAATTTTGCAGGCAGTCGATATCCCGATTATTCGAGAGCGCATCAAAAAGACCTTTCAAGATAAGAAGGTACAAAGTTGGTTTTCAAATGAATGGGAAGTTTTGGCAGAACGGCGTTTGCTCCGCAATCAGGATAGTTATATTCCCGATAGAGTCTTGATAAAAGACAACCAAGCAATCGTAATCGACTACAAAACAGGTAAAAACGACAACAAACACAAAAGACAGGTCAATCGTTATGCCCAGATTTTGGAGGGCATTGGCTATCAAGTGACCGAAAAATACCTGCTCTATGTAGGAGAAGATATTGAAATTGTGGAAGTCGTTTA
>JBGCDY010000058.1:0-10068 GCA_045105835.1 Chitinophagales bacterium | reverse complement strand
CTATGAATCCAAAACTTACTTATACAATAGACCCTACAATCCCCCACCCAACACTACAATTTTTAGATATTCCTATAACTGAAAAATCATGGGTCAATTTGGGAATCAACTTAGCCAAAGAACCTAAGTTGGCTCCAAATTCAGTATCACTTTTGCAAAATTTATGGAAACAAGGTTTGGCAATCATTGTAGTCGTTGAAGAAGAAATCATTCTATTTATTGGCAAACAGGTAGTGTATGATGAAGAAATAAAAAAACAAATGGCTGCTTTTTTAGAGGCGGATATTCACCATTTTCCCGATTTAATCATTTACAAAGGTCTGAATGCTTGGGTACACAAAAATTGGAGGGGGCGCAAAATATACATGAAGGCAAGAAAATTACTCATGCCTCCTTCTTCTGATTTAAACCTAAGTTCAACAGGTGGTGGAGTAGGAATTACGCCTATATGGAATAAAATGAATTGGAGTATGTTGTCATGGACAGAAACATCTTATTTATCTGCTTTCGAAGGATGGTACACCTCAGTCCATTCCAATAATACCCCCGTGAAGTTATATACTCTAGGAAAGGGGTGGAATGTATTCACAACTTTCTTACCTTGGAATGGTTCGCAGGTTTGGCCCAATGAAAACAAAGAACATGAATGGGGAAAATACAACTACTTTGGTGTATCTGATTGCAAAATTGCGATGGAAGTAGAACGGGCGTTTGCCAAAGCTGCACAAAATGATCTTTCTAATTGGCACGAATGCCTGAAACATATTTTTGATCAATAGTGGATAAAACACTAAATATATTCTACTCATATTCAACCAAAATATCAAAACATGGCTACATCCAAAACCCGCTTGCCTGTATTAACTGAAAGTCAAACACTTAGGTTTCTCACGGTCACAGCCATGTATTTTGCACAAGGCATTCAATCAGGGCTTATCGTCACGGCTATCCCTGCTTACATGGCAATGCAAGGCCTAAGTCCCACTGCTATAAGTAGTTTTGTGGCGATTGTATTGTTTCCTTGGTCATTGAAGTTGGTGAGTGCTCCATTAATGGATAGATTTAGCTTTCTTCCAATGGGGCGAAGAAGGCCTTGGGTCATTGCAGGAATATTCGGTTCATTGATTGGCTATACAATAATGGCACTGGTTCCTGACCCACTCAACAATTTGACCCTGTTGATAATAGCAGGCACAATCGTCAGTACATCTACAGCATTCATGGATGTAGCAGTAGATGGGATGACAATTGATATCATTTTACCTGAAGAACACTCCAAAGCCAATGCTTATATGTGGGGTGGGCGTATGTTGGGTTTATCAGCTACAACTGCGATTGCTACATGGTTTTTGAGCAATTATGGTATTCCTATTACTTTGATACTTACTGCCATTGTGGTTGGATTATTGGGACTATTTCCTCTCCTACTTAGAGAACGAAGTGGAGAGCGAACTTTTCCTTGGTCGACGGGAGAAGCATCTCCTACTTCTTTAGGTTTACAAGTCAATTCTTGGTCTGCTATTCTACACAACCTCTTCAAGGTAATTTTTCTTCCTTCGAGTATCTTATTGACATTGGTTGCTTTCTTACATGGAGCTAGCAATGGCCTATTTAAGATATTTTTACCTGTCTTAACAGTTCAAGAATTGGGATGGTTGGATACAGATTATGCCAATGTAGTGGCAAGTGCAAGTTTTGTAGGAGGAATTTTGGGGATGACCATTGGAGGGCACTTGATTACTCGACTGGGTACTTTGCGAGGGCTGAAACTATTGCTACTGGTTTTGGCAGCAATAGGCACAACAATGGGATTTTTGCCTACTTTATGGGCAGAAGTGATGACTATAAAAATCTTCATTTTTTCACTGTATATCTTTCGGACTTTCTTTTTGATAGCCTTATTTACTGCTTGTATGGCAATCTGTTGGAAAAAGGTAGCTGCCACTCAATTCACACTCTACATGGCAATCAGTAATTTTGGAGTATCCTTAGGGGCAGCTTCCTTTGGATTCCTTCAAAAATGGTGTTCTTCTCCTCAAATATTTTTTGTTTTTGGAGGACTTTTATTTTTTCTATTCCTTTTGCTCCAAAAAGTAGATTTGGACCAAGTCACGCAAGATATGTGAGGCTGTAGTTTCGCATTAAAATACTATGCTACCTCCAATTCTTTCACCGCCAACCAAGCCATCAAACCCGCTCCTACTTTCAGAGAAGATTCGTCAATATTGAAAGTAGGAGTATGCACCCCAGAAGTAATTCCTTTTGCTATATTCCCAACTCCCAAACGATAGAAAAACCCTTTAGTTTCGTGTGTATAATAAGCAAAATCTTCGGCGGTCATTCGTTTGGGAAGGTCTATTACATTTTCCTTTCCAAGGTATTCAATAGCTGCTTCTTTACAACGTTGAGTAAGTGGAATATCATTGACCAAAAAAGGATAACCAACCGTAATATGGAAATCACACTTTCCTCCCATTCCTTCAGCAATCATCTTTGCCATTTTGGTCATTCGCTCGTGTGCTTCAAACCGCCATTTTTCATCCATCGTTCTGAAAGTCCCCTTCAATGTTACCGCATTGGGAATAATATTGTAGGTACCTCCATTGGATTGAATCGAGCCAAAAGTTAGAACAGAAGGAATAGTAGGATTACAGTTACGGCTGACAATTTGTTGTAAACCCGTTATGATATGTGAACTAATCAAAATAGGGTCTATCGCATTGTGAGGCATGGCTCCATGTCCCATATTGCCATAAATGGTCACATCAATTTCGTCGGCAGATGCCATAAACCTTCCTGGGTGCAATCCAATTTTGCCTGCTTCCATTGAAGGGTGAACATGCTGTCCTAATATGCTCGAAACCCTTGGATTCTCCAATACCCCCTCCTTAATCATCAAAGAAGCTCCGCCAGGCAGCCGCTCTTCCGCAGGTTGAAAAATGAGTTTTATTGTACCTTCCAGTTCCCCTTCGATGTGCTTCAATGCTTTACTAGCTCCCAACAAATTCGCCGTATGTGCATCGTGTCCACAAGCGTGCATGATGCCAGGATTGGTGGATTTGTAAGGAACATCGTTTTCTTCCTGAATCGGCAAGGCATCAAAATCAGCTCGCAAGGCAATGATTTTTTTATTCGGATTTTTGCCTCGAATATAGCCAACCACTCCATTTTCTGCAATGTTGTTGTCAAAGGGAATCCCAAATTCGGTCAGTTTTTGTTGGATAAACTGGGAAGTCTTGTATTCTTTGAAGGACAATTCTGGATGGGCATGGATATGTCGACGAATGTCGACAATCTCTTCAAAAGAATCTGATATCAGTTCTTGTATCTTGTTTTTCATGCGTTTTTTTTGATTGTTGAAACTAGGCTGCCATTGAGACCACCTCAAATCTTTACAACTCAGATGATTTCACCATGTCAGGTACAATAAAAGCCACATTAAAAATAGGCTTGAGCATTTGGTGAACACGATAGGCATCAAAGCGATTCTCAAAATCCCCCACTCTCAACTGAAAGAAAGGCTGCTCATAAGATTCATAAATGTTCATGTCAGGATAAAGGCTTAGAAGTTTCGTTTTTTCTTTGATAATCAATGCCCTGTCTGTATTTTGAATAATCTGTACACGCAATCCTCGAACCTCAGAGTGTCTAAGACTGTACTGTTTGTGCATTTCTACTAAATTATCAATTTGCGGGTCGACCTCCAATTCTATTTGCCCCACAGCTCCGAATGTGGTTTTACCACTGTTATTGAAGTCGTTTTGGGCAAACATTGTTATTTGAAAAAAGCCCATTAGTATTGCCAACAAAAATATATTTTTCATGCTATCCATTCTTTTAAATTCAATAAAATGGTCGAGTTTCTATTTGACCACTTCAAAAAGGTAAAGGTAATATAGGATTTTTTGTTTATTTTGTCATTCGCTAATAAAACAACAGAAAAAATGGTTCCTCAATTGCGACGACGACACAAATGGATGTGGCTGATACTGACTATTCTACTGCCTATGGGTTTCATTACGGCTTATAGCCTAATGCCTCCAACACAGGAAACAATCGCCCAGCCTTTGCCTGACTCCAAACCTGCTCCACTTTCAAAGATAATAAGTATTCGTCAAACACCCCAATTTGATGTCAAGTTGAGAGAGGACAATATTTTAGGTTTGAAGCAAATAGAAGTGGTTCTAAACAAGGCATTGAAACGTCCTTCAACACATTTGTATGTATCGGATAAGTCTTCAAAAGAAATTGCAGATGCACAATTTTTGGGACTTTTGGGCAGTAAAGGAGATTACCGCTTCAACCTCAATCCTGCAATAACCTATCAAAATGCTTTTGTGCTGCTTTTTTATGATAAAATTGCAGGGGAAGTATATGAGGAAATTCAATTGAAGTAGTTTTAGACTTCGGCAGTTTATTCTTTGAGCAAAAAATAAGTAGTGCGACACATTTACTTTAACAATTAGAACTTTACAATTACTTGTTTGTCAAGTAAGTTTTTAATTTTCATTCTTATTTTAATTTTGATTCGCTACTTACAAGTCAACATTCAATCATGTTATTCAATATGGGAGTCACTTATCAAACGGTTATTTGGACAAGACAAAAGAAGGTTTATGATGCCGTGCTTTGGGGATTTATTTTCTTGTATTTAGCCATTTTTGGTATACTGCAATTGCAGCTCTATCCAGAGGTTACTGCTGAAACCATCATCATCAGAGGCACAGGAAGTTTGGCTTTTTTGCTATTGCACATCATCTTAATCATCGGTCCAATTTGCCGCCTCTACCCCAAGTTTTTGCCCTTGCTTTACAACCGTAGGCATTTGGGAGTCAGTATGTTTGTAATTGCCTTGGTGCATGGAATTTTCAATATCATTCAGTTTCATGCCCTGGGGGATACCTCACCGATTTTGTCTCTGTTCACATCCAATACCCACTACGATTCGCTGACTCAGTTTCCCTTCCAAACATTGGGTTTTTTCTCATTGCTCATCCTGTTTTTCATGGCTGCCAGTAGCCACGATTTTTGGCTGCACAACCTTTCGCCACGATTGTGGAAAAGTCTCCACATGATGGTTTATGTGGCGTACTTCCTAATTGTGATGCACGTTATGTTGGGTACTTTTTTGGTGGAAGATTCCCGAATAGGTGCGTTTTTGGTAGCAGGTGGAATGTTCACCATTTTGTTTTTGCATCTAACCGCAGCCTTTGTGGAAGTCAAACGGAACAAAATTGTCCCACAAGTATTGGATGGTTTTGTGGCGGTATGTGATGTGGAAGAGATTGAAGAAAATCGAGCAAAAGTGGTATTGATTGAAGGAGAGAACATTGCCGTTTTTAAATACGATGGCAAACTTTCCGCTATCAACAATGTGTGTAAACACCAAAATGGTCCTTTGGGCGAAGGAAAAATTGTGGATGGATGCATTACCTGCCCCTGGCATGGATTCCAATACCTTCCTGGCAATGGCTGCTCGCCTCCTCCTTTTACCGAAAAAGTGGGTACGTATGACTTGAAGTTGGTGGGCACAAAAATTTATGTAAACCCCAATCCGCATCCCGACGGTACGGCAGTTGAGCCAGTGCTTTTGTAGTGAGAAGCTATTAATTTCAAAATAAAAAATAACCTTGCGCCAATCCTGCCAAGCCTCCCAAGATAGCTCCTACTGCAATGAGTTTTATTTCATCTTCCTGAAATACAGGTCTTAAGAAACCCTGAAACTCCGCGGGAGGAAGTGCCATCATGCGTGAACTCAAAGTATTCTCGATGTCCAATGCCTCCTCAGCATATTCATAGACATGTCCAATAATCATGGGCAACTCTTGTATCATACTCCAACAAGCAATGTTTTTGACAACTTGATAACGTTTGCCTCCAACGCTTACCTGCACAGCTTCTTTGATGTTTCCAGCTGCGGCATCTACTGCTTTATCCACATATTTTTGGATGAATTGGGTCAGTTGATCTGCGGCAGGGCCTTTTTGGATAGCTTCAAAAATATTGGGAACAGTGAGGATATTGGTCGTAATGATTTCGGCATATTCAGTTGCCACTTGTTTTTGTCGTTTCATGAACAAACCTTGCAAAGTCCAAGGTCCGACTTTTTTGGGTTCTAAGGGTTCAAATATGAGCTTCAATGCCAGCCAGTTGGTAGCATAGCCCACCAAAACACCCGCCAATGGTAACATCCAAGGTGGATTGTAGTACAAACAAATGCCCATTTGAATCAAGCCAAATAAAAAGCCAAAATACAAGCCCGAACGTTCAATAAATTTGAATTCTTGGTCTCCTACCTTCAAAAATATGTCGTTCAATAAATCCTTGTCTCTGGTTAAGGAATCTACCACCATTTTTTTGACATCAAACAGTTCCTTGATATGCACCTTCATTTCTGCCATGAATTCTTTGACAATCAAGGGCATTTCGGTTGCAGACTGCTCGTAAATTTGGTTTTTAATTGCTTGAGGAACGAGTTTCCACGCCAAATTCAATTGTGAACGCATTACCTCATCAATGATGGTTTTGTTTACTCTTTGCAGCTCTGGTCCTATCTCCTCCAGTACTTGATTGGGATCCATTCGTTCAAAAACTTCTTGGACATCAATCAGTTTGCTGGTCATCAAGTCCACTGCCTTTTCTGCCATCACTCCAGCCTTTGAAGGAATGATACCCTGCCAACCGATAGAAGGGGGAATGCCCCAAAACTCAGTTGGATAAAAGGTCATTTTGAGTGCCAACACATTTGTTCCCCACCCCACCAACGCACTGATAATGGGTATCAATAGATACAAGAGTATTTCTTGATGGGCATAAAGGAGTGCGAGCATATCTCAACGTGTCATGTGTGATCAATTGCGGGGGTCAATTTTGGAAAGCAAGCATTTTTTATCTTGAACTTGTAGCCGTAAAATAAAGCACTTTATTGGCTCTTTCATATACGTCTTCAAAACTTGCCGCTCGTGTTTGAATCAAATAAACGCGTTCTTCATCTTGCCAAAACTGATTGATGTGTTTAGGGTTTTCCCAAATGGCTTTTGAAATTTCTTTAACTTTTGGAAGTCCCTCTGTTGCAGCTTTTTCATCCTTGAATTGGATTTCTGTAATTTTCACATCAGGTTTCGTACCATTCACTGCCTCTTTGGATCTAAAGATGGCTTCAAAAACATCGACATCCTGCAAGAATGATTGTTTTTTCTCTGTTCCTTCTTTAAATTTGAATGGACCACCCCAAACTCTTTCGGGTGAAACATAAGCATAGTGACTGTCTATTATTACCGCCTTATTGTCTCTATCATAACCAGCAATAGGAGCGCCATCCTGCCTAACCAATTCCAAACCCATGTCATACAGTCCTCTCATAGATTGTTGGAAATCCATAGAAGGTTGGATCGACTTAGAATCCCTTTCTTCTTTTTGCCTCTTTCGTATGTTTTCTAAGATTCTATTTTTGGTACTTCCTTTACTCAAGTCAATTCGATTCTCTTTAGACAACATCTTTTTTTGCTGCGTTTCCAACTTGAGTGCCTTTTTTTTCTCTTTTGTCATATGTGTTACCTCAGCCAAGCTCTCTTCATTCATTCGTGCTTCTTTTGCATCTACTTCTTTTGCTTTCTCTTTTTTCTGAGCAGTTATATGCTGCTGACTTTTAGCTGCATCTTTCAATGATTTAATCTTTGAAGACGATGGTGCCGTTGTTGTTTCTTCTGTCTCTGAGGAAGTCCCCATTGCAGTATTAGTATTAGCTGTGCCCTCATTATTTTGACAAGCTGAAAACGAAACAATAATAAACACTAAAAGAATATATCGATATAACATTGCAAAATAATTTTATTCAAAAAAATCAGTAACAAAATTAACACAGTGTGATGATTATCACAAAAGTTACTCTACTTATGTTTTACTTTTGATTACATTATACTGGGTGCAATTTATTATAAATTGCCAAGAGGGAAGGAAGTGGTGTTTCTTCCCTTTTTTTATACAGTCTATAATAGAAGGCTCAAAATTTTATTGGAACCCCTTCAAATTGAGTTTACTACTTACCTGCCAAGTAAACCCCTGATAAGATACAGGTCAGCCCCACCAAATAACTCCAACCAATCATTTCTCCATCTAAAAAACCCCAAAATAATGCAAAAATAGGAATCAGATAAGTAACTGTAGAGGAAAAAAGTGCATCTGTTTTTTGGGTCAATTTAAAGAACAAAATAGTGGCTATAGCTGTTCCGAAAATTGCTAAAATTATGATATACCCAAACGAAGACCATGCTTCTGGGTGTGTTTGAAGCACTTGCAAAAAATCTGTACTGAATAAGTAAAGCCCTGCAAAAGGTCCCACAATCAAAAACACTCCCATATTCAAGGCAATGGGATGAATATTTTGACAATAACTTTTGACTGTATTGGCACTTATGGAATAACAGAGCGACGCTCCAACTATGTACAGCCCATAAATATACTCACTTTCTCCTGTTAGACTTTGCGGGGCAGCAAAAAGAATCAAACTAACTGCTCCTACAAATCCAAGTCCTACTCCCAACAAACGATTCAACTTGAATGTCATTTTGAAGAACAAGACTCCGAAGAGAAATACAAAGATAGGAGTCAATGAATTCAAAATACCTGCGGCGGCACTGCTAAGTTTTACTTGAGCTGCAGTGAACAAAAAAGGAGGAATCCCATTTCCCATCAAAGCAACAATAGCAACGGGCAATAAGTCTTTTCGACGAATATGCTTGAAAGCCATGGCGATAAAAGGACTCATCGCAATCATCGTAAAGAAAACCCGCATAGTAGCCACTTGTGTAGGGCTGAATGCTACCAAGCCTTTTTTCATCAAAATAAAGGAGCTTCCCCATATCAACGAAAGGAACAATAGAGTTGCCCAGTCACTCAAACTTGGTTTTGAAGTCTCTATTTCTTTCATATTCAACCATTCAAGCTTTTCCAAATCAGATCCTTCAATTCCATCACTCCTTCACCCGTAATCGAGGACATAAAAACATGTGGAACATTTGTTGGCAAACTCGGGCGAATCCACTCTCGTAGTTCTTCATCCAATAAATCTGCTTTGGAAATCGCCAAAACACGCTCTTTTAACATCAAAAGAGGATTATAAGCAGTACATTCTGCCAATAAGATTTCGTACTCTTTTTTGATGTCATCTGAGTCTCCCGATACCATAAACAACAAAATGGCATTGCGTTCGATATGCCTCAAAAAACGATGCCCCAATCCTTTGCCTTCGCTTGCTCCCTCAATAATACCAGGGATATCCGCCATCACAAAAGAGAGATTGTCTCGATAAGCCACAATTCCCAGATTTGGGCGTAGAGTAGTGAAGGGGTAATTCGCAATCTTGGGTTTTGCCGCCGATACGACCGACAACAAAGTAGATTTACCCGCATTCGGAAAGCCTACCAACCCAACATCTGCCAACACCTTCAATTCCAATATTTTCACAGCTTCTTGTCCAGGCTCACCAGGCTGTGCATATCTTGGAGTTTGATTCACTGCAGATTTGAAATTTGTGTTTCCCAAACCACCTCTACCTCCTTTCAACAATATTTTTTGCTCCCCATGCTCGGTTATCTCAAATTCAATCTCCTCTGTTTCAACATCTTTCGCCACTGTTCCCAAAGGCACTTTGATAATGACATCTTTTCCAGATATGCCCGAACTCATGGATTTACCACCATTTCCACCTTCTTCCGCATAAATATGACGGCGAAATCTCAATGGAAGTAAAGTCCACATATTTTTGTCTCCCTCCAAAATAATACTGCCTCCAGCACCACCATCTCCACCATCAGGTCCACCCTTTGGCTCAAATTTTTCACGGCGAAAATGCACTGATCCAGCACCACCTTTTCCCGATCGAAACTGAATCTTCACGTAATCTACAAAATTCTGATTGTCAGTAGCCATTAATATAAGCGATCAAAAATGAATGATAAATCTATAAAAAACAAGGTACTCTGACTATTCTTATAGAGAAAAAGACTTCGAAAGTCTAAAGTCATAGATTTGTTCAGAGAACCAAAAACAAAAACACGAATACCAATT
>JBGCDY010000057.1:0-3119 GCA_045105835.1 Chitinophagales bacterium | reverse complement strand
TATCTTTGGAGTACAGGCGAAACGACTCAAACGATTGCAGTGAATCCAGTGACTGCAACAGATTATTTTGTAACGGTAAGTAATGGCTTTGGCTGTTCAAGTACTTCCTCTACAGATGTTGTTGTAAACCCATTACCAATTGCTGTTGCGACAGGGGGGGCAATCTGTAATGGGGAATCCATCAGTTTGACTGTAAGTGGTGGCACAAGCTACCTTTGGTCAAATGGCGCAACAAGTTCTGCTGTTTTGGTAAGCCCAACTGTGGACACCAATTATACCGTAACGGTGACCAATACAAACGGTTGTACGGATACCACCATCACAAGTGTAATTGTCAATGAAATACCCCTTATTGAGTTTGGCACATTGGCAGACAGCTATTGTGAAGACCAAGCGGTTATTTTGATTACTGCAAGTCCAGTAGGAGGTACTTTCACCAGTACAGCCACAACAGGATTTAACGACAATGGAAATGGCACAGCGATATTGGTGCCGATAGGTTCAGGAGCAGGAACTTTTGACATGACCTATAGTTTTTCGAGCAGTGATGGATGTAGCCAAACAGCGAGTGAAACCATTGTGATTTTGCCGATTCCAGACATCAGTTTTATCAGTGCTGATTGTTCGACAGATTTACAAACCTATGATGTGGTCATCAGCTCCAACGCTTTGACAATTGACACAAATGAAGGGATAGTCACGGATAATTTAGACGGTACATTTACCATCAGTGGCATCGCAGCAGGAAACAATGTGAGCATTGAAGGACTCGGTGAGGATGACGAGTGCGAAAGGACTTTGGAGGTCAATGCACCTGATTGTTCTTGCCCCAACATTGCAGCTCCAGTGAGTGTCAATGGTGAGGTGATAGGTTATTGTGCAGGAGATTTGATTCCCACATTGATCGTAACGGTTGGTACAGGATTCACCGTTGATTGGTACGATGCACCTATTGCTGGAAACCTTTTATCCTCCAACAATCTCAACTTTACATCTTTGACAACAGGCACTTTTTATGCCGAAACAAGAGACCCTGCCAATGATTGCATCAGCAATGTGCGAACTGCCATCACTTTGCTTGTGAACGGATTACCAAACGTGGGTTTTGCAGGCTTGAATGAAAATTACTGTGTGGATGATGAAACCACAATCTTGACAGGTTCGCCATTGGGAGGTACATTTACCTCTACATTGAGCAGTGGATTCACCGACAATGGAAATGGCACTGCTGAACTGAATCCAAGCTTGGCAGGCATTGGAGCTTTCGATATCACCTATACCTTCACCGACGGAAATGGATGCACCGACAGCGAGACCCAAAGTTTCAACATTGCAGAAGTTCCGATAGTGAGTTTTGCAGGATTGGCAACGACTTATTGCGAAAACGACGAGGTAATTATTCTAACAGGTTCGTCCAATAATGGCATATTTAGTTCAACAGGAAATGGATTAATAGACAACGGAAACGGCACAGCAAGCTTCAATCTTTCACAAGCAGGAGTGGGTACTTTCGAGATTACCTATACCGCTTCAAATGCAGCAAATTGCACCGACAGCCAAAGTCAAACCGTCACCATTAACGCCTTACCAACCCTTACTTTAGATGGCTTGTCAAACAATTATTGTGAAGACGAAGAAGCAGTGATTTTGACCGCCAATCTTCCAAATGGTGTATTTTCTACAAATGCTCCCAATGGTTTGGTGGACAATGGAAATGGTACTGCAAGCTTCAATCCTTCAATATCAGGTACAGGAACATATCAAGTTGCCTACACTTTTACAGACTTCAATGGGTGCACCAACAGCATCACCGAATCTTTCAATGTCAATGCTTTACCTGTGCTTACTTTGAGTGGTTTGGGAAGCAGTTATTGTGAGAATGATGAATTGGTGACCATTAATGCCAATCTCTCAAATGGCGTATTCTCAACAGATGCACCGAATGGTTTTGTGGATAATGGAAATGGTACTGCTACCTTCAATCCTGCATTGTCAGGCATTGGAAACTATCAAATTACCTACACTTTCACAGACCCCAATGGATGCAGCAACAGCATCAGCGAATCCTTCAATGTGACCGCTTTACCAGTGCTTACTTTGGATGGTTTGGGAGACAATTATTGCGAAGACGATGGAGCGATTGTTTTGACAGCAAGCCCTGCAAATGGCGTATTCTCAACAGATGCACTGGATGGTTTGGTCGATAACGGAAATGGAACTGCCAGCTTCAACCCTTCGGAATCAGGCACAGGAAACTATGAAATCACTTACACCTTTACAGGAGTGAATGGCTGTTCCAATAGCATTTCACAATCCTTCAATGTCAATGCCTTACCTGCGCTTACTTTGAGTGGTTTGGCAAATACTTATTGTGAAGAAAATGAAATCATCAACATCATCGGGAACCCTTCAAACGGTGTATTCTCAACAGATGCTTTGGGTGGTTTGGTCGATAACGGAGACGGCACTGCAAGCTTCAATCCTTCCTTGGCGGGTGTCGGGAACTACGAAATCGCTTATACGGTCACGGATGCAAATGCATGTAGCAACAGCATTGCCCAAAACGTTTCGGTTATTGATTTGCCCATCATCGAACCCATAGACACGATTTGCAACAATACCGAAACCTACAGTATCAACCTCAATGTAAATACGGCAAACATTGAAGTGAGTGAAGGTGTGGTGACCAACAATGGGCTGGGCAATTTCACCATTGAAGGAATCGCAGTCGGCAATGATTTGACGATAACGGCTACGATAGGAGGCATCACCGATTGCAGCACAACATTGACAATTCTTTCTCCCGACTGCCCTTGTGCCAATAATGAAGCTCCTATTAGTGAGGGAGATATAGCAGTTTGCGAAGGCGAAGTGATACCCAATTTGAGTGTGATTGTGGAGGCAGGTCAAACCGTAGATTGGTACGATACTGCAATTGGAGGCACGTTACTATTGGAGGGAAATACTGAATTTGCAACCACTGAAATTGGTACTTACTATGCCGAGGCTCGAAACGTTTTGGACGATTGTGTGAGCACAAATAGAACAGCAGTAAGTTTGAGTGTTTTCTCTTTGCCGACTGTGAATGTGGACGGTTTGGCGGAAAACTATTGTGCCAA
>JBGCDY010000056.1:0-3882 GCA_045105835.1 Chitinophagales bacterium | reverse complement strand
TTTTGCTATCCAATAATCCTTATTCACTTCCTGCAAGCATAATAATCGTTCTCAACGCAAGGGTTTTATGTCTTTGTTGAAGGCATTGTCCAGGGAAGAAACCGCTGTTACAATTGCTGCGAATAGCGGTGATGGAGTTGGTGTATCGGAAGTTGAGACCAAAAATGGGAGAAAACATATAAGAGACATCGACCAAAAAACCCAATTCCCATTTTTTGGGAGGGAATTCTCCCCCAAAATAACTATCGGTTTGGTCAATGCCCGATTCCACAAATTTGCTGCTAACGGAACGACCAATCAATGCCCCCGCTCCAAATGTCAAGCCTCCCGTCCAATCATGGTACCTGATATACAGCGGAATTTCGGCATAGTCCATCGAAATTCTGAAGTCGACAGGAGAATTGGTGAGGGTAGAACGACTGCCTTTTTGGGAGTACAATATCTCCATGACTGCACTCCAACGTTCGTATTCATCCAAACCTATTTCGACAAGAAATCCTGTGTTCAAACCAATTTTATCGAAGCCCGCAATGTCGTCTCCGTCAATTTGTGTTAGGTTGATACCTCCAACAAAACCTGCTCTAAACAGTTGTTGGGCTTGAAGGGGATTGTTCAGTGTGAAGCAAGCTAAAAAAAAGAGAATAAAGGCTACTTTTTTCATGAGAATAGAGCATTTGAAGGTTTGAGAAGCACGTATTTACGAAAAAATACGCTATATTGATTTTAAATCTCAAAACTACATAAATAACATGACTGCTGCATTGATTATTATTGCTTTTCTCGTCATTTTTCCGCTATTTTGGTTGGGAATCACCTACTTGATTGCGAAAGTATCGGGATGGGGAACCATGGCGAAATATTACCACACTAAATCTGCGCCAGAAGGATATACCAAATCTATGGCAAGTGGTCGAATCGGATGGGCAAATTATAGCCACGTTTTGAACATTGTGGTCAATAAAGAGGGACTGTATATGGGCACGATTCTTCCCTTTAGGCTGACCAACCCTCCTTTGTTTATTCCTTGGGAACACATTGAGTTGCAAGGTAAGGTTAACTTCTTTTTGATGGTCACACAGAAGTTTTCTATTTGTACTCCAAATGGCAAACGGATTGTGAAGGTTTTCTTGTCGAGAAGTATTTTTGAAGAGGCAAGAGGGATCATTCCGCATTCTATAGATGGGAATGGGGAGAGTTGAGTCGAAAATCAAAACCTTCATGGGATTGATTCTTTTTCAAAATTTTTAGGGACTTAGCAAATAATAGTCTATGAATTTCAATCGTTCTTTTTCCTTTTAGATACGTTAAAAATACCTTCGTGAAATTTGAGTAAGTCTATTTATTTCTACCTCCCTTACCAAATAAAATAGCCTCAACACAATTGATTTTAGTGTTGAGGCTATTTTATTTAGCGTAAATATTGTTGGAAATTATTTCTGCAAAAAAAATATTGCAGCTAATTAAAATGTAAGCTTTGCCTTACTTACCGCCTAAAAAAGAAGCTCTTAATTCAGCAAAAGAACTAAAGAATTTTGATTTAGGAACACTTGGTCTAATAGGTTTGCTGGGAAGGTCAAAGCTGTTTGCTGCAAAACGACCTCCTTTGAAGGAAGACTGTCCATCTGTGTTGATAGGGCTTACTTTTTCACTGTTTTGATTGTAGAATTTATTTAGTCCTTTCATGGGATTCAGATTATTTAAAAAATATTTGATTAGAAAAAAAATTACGAAGCAAAATATCCAAATACCATACCAAGCCTTTCATCTACAAAAAAAAACATACTCGACCTTGCCTATTTTGAAGTCCCTCATAACCTTCTTGTTGAAGGCGTATATCTGACCTATAGTAAAAAAAAAATGGACTTTTTTTAGGCAAGCTGATTTTATTGCACAGTTTTTGCATAACACTTCTATGACAAAAGGAAAAAGACGCAATAACAGTATCCATTCAGATATGCACAAGCCCGTATTTTTCACCTTATGTCTTGTGTTTCATAAATTTAATCCCCTAAGCCACCATTATGGCAAAATTCCCCTTTTACAAACAACTCGATGCAATGGATTGCGGTCCTACCTGCTTGCGAATGGTCGCCAAGCATTATGGAAAGCATTATTCCCTGCAATATTTACGGGAAAGAAGTCATATTGATCGAGAAGGCGTTTCTCTTTTGGGCATCAGTGATGCTGCCGAAAACATAGGCATGCACACACTGGCTGTCACCCTTCCCTTCGATGTGCTTCAAGACAAAGCACCTCTTCCCTGTATCGCTCACTGGAAGCAAAATCACTTTGTGGTCATTCACAAGGTTACCAAAGACAAAATATACGTTGCTGATCCAGGACTGGGTTTGGTGACTTATAGCGCAGAAGACTTCCTAAAAGGTTGGATTTCGAATCGACAAAACGGACAGACGGAAGGCGTTGTATTATTGCTCGAACCTACACCTGACTTTTTTGAAGCAGAAGGACAAGAAATCGACAAGAAAAGTTTTGGGTTCCTGTTTTCGTACTTCAATAAATACAAAAAACTTATTCTTCAATTGTTGCTCTGTCTACTGATTGGTAGCATGCTGCAATTAATATTCCCTTTCTTGACCCAATCCATTGTGGATATTGGGGTCAATACACAAGATCTCAATTTTGTGTATTTGATTCTGGCAGCCCAGCTGATGCTCTTTGTGGGGCGGATGTCGGTGGAGTTTATTCGTTCGTGGATATTGCTGCACATCAGTACGAGGGTCAATATCTCACTGATTTCGGACTTCCTCATCAAGTTGATGCGCTTGCCCATTGCCTTTTTTGATACCAAAATGACGGGCGACCTTTTGCAGCGAATCTGGGACCACAACCGCATCGAAAACTTCCTGACCAATTCGAGTTTCAACACCCTCTTTGGAGTGGTGAACCTCTTTATTTTCAGCATGGTACTGGGCTTTTATAGCTCCACTATTTTGCTGGTATTCTTTGGAGGAAGTATTCTACATATTTTGTGGATTCTGCTATTCTTGAAGAAAAGGCGAGAGCTGAACTTCCGACAATTTGACCAAGCTTCTGCCAATCAAAGTGCCTTGATACAGTTGATTCAAGGAATGCAGGAAATCAAATTGAACAACTACGAAAAACAAAAACGCTGGGAATGGGAAGGTATTCAAGCCGCTCTCTTCAAAGTGAAAGTAAAAAACTTAGCCGTCGAACAATACCAACAAGCTGGGGGTATGTTCTTCAATGAGTTGAAAAATATTTTGGTGACGTTTATTTCAGCACAAGAGGTCATCAACGGCAATATGACACTGGGGATGATGATGGCGGTTTCGTACATCATTGGTCAGTTGAATTCTCCAATTTTGCAGATTATCGGCTTCATACAGTTGGCGCAGGATGCCAAAATCAGTTTGGAGCGATTGGGTGAAATCCATTTGCAGGCAAATGAAGAAACGGCTGACAAACCCAAAATGACCATGCTGCCCGAAAACCGTGATTTGGTACTCGATAAATTGAGTTTTCAATATGGAGGACCACATTCACCCAAGGTTTTGGACAACATCAATTTGTTTATTCCCGAAGGCAAAATAACCGCCTTAGTAGGCACAAGTGGGAGTGGAAAGACGACGATATTGAAGTTGTTGCTCAAATTTTATCCACCAACTGAGGGCAAAGTGCGCATGGGAGAATTGGACTTGGAGCATTTATCCAATCCATTGTGGCGAAGCAAGTGTGGAGTAGTGATGCAAGAAGGTTTTATCTTTTCGGATAGCATCGCCCGAAACATTGCGGTGAGTGAAGAGATTATCGACAAACGAAAACTGTTGATGGCAGTGAAAGTGGCAAATATTCAAAGCTATATAGAATCGCTTTCATTGGGTTACAATACCAAGATTGGAC
>JBGCDY010000055.1:0-3166 GCA_045105835.1 Chitinophagales bacterium | reverse complement strand
AGGAGATCGGGATTGTTTTTAGCGTTATTTGTGGTGACTATATTAATAGTGGAAGGCGATATTGACTTCCTTGCGGGACTTGCTGTTTATGCTTGGATAATTGGATGTATTGCAAATGGCGTGTACATACTTTTTGAATCAAAAGGAAGAAGGCCAGCCGATTATATGGCGCATACCCAAGTGGTTAGAGAGAAGGATTATCAAGAAGGGAATTTTAAAGTGGTGCCTATGGCTGCAAAAAAAGCTGAGCAAATGGATACGAAATTGACTCAACATGAGGCAGAAGGGCAGAATTTGGCTTTGTAAAAAGTGTTTTTTAATTTTCATTCTTTCCTTTAGGGAAAGTCTAATCAAGCTTCAATTCCTTCAATAAAGCCTCCAAATCTTTTGAAAAAATCTTTTGGGTGAAACGATTCATACCCTCTTCGCTCAAATGATCCCCTTCTGCATACATGCTCAAGGTGATTTGCTCATGCTGGGTATAATCCATCAAGGGGACTTTCTGTTGCTTCAAATAAGTATTGAGTCCTTCGATGTATTCGGTCAAAAGTGGGTTTTCGGGCTTACCTAAAACTGCTGAACGTCGTTTTGTTCGTACCAATATCAATTGAATCCCAGCATCTTTTGTAAGTTCAATGATATGGGGTAAAAAGGAACGGTCTATTTGATTGTCAAAGTCTAATAAATTATTGTTTCTTATTTTTGCAGCTTCCAACTGCTGGGCGGTGATGAGTTCTTCTATCATTTTGGATTCATCAAAAGACTTGTCGAGCGCAACAGTGAGGCGTTTGGGTGAGATACGAGCGGTTTTTCTAGTGACGTTTTTGATGCCGTCCGTAATTTTTTGATTGACCAAGTGTTTTTTGTCGTATAGAGGGATTTGTTGGTACATGACTGATGCCGCATCGTAACTAAGTTCTTGTATCAAGGGTTCTTCCCCTTCATAAAAATATTTGTTCATCAATTGATTTGCAGAGTTGAGCCTGTATTTTGGATTGGTCAAAAACTGGTCTCTAAAGAACAAAACCAAGGCTTTGGGAGGCGGGTCTGACTTGGCGATTACATTTTTGGTCATCAAATACCACCATCTTGAAGAAGTACCTCCAATAGCAAATTTGCTTATTTTTCGCTTAAATATGGATTGCAATAAATTGTGATTGACCCCTCTTCCAAGCATGGAGTTTCCCAACAAAACAATCTCTGGTTGATAGGAAAGAAGCTCGCTCAAATAAGCTGTTTTCATGCTTGCAGGATCATTGAGGGACAGCTTACCTTGTTCTGATAAGGGAATAACTTCTTCTTCCATTCCATTCATCCACAAGGAAATGAGTAGAATGGGTAAGAACATCAAAACCAGCAATAGGAATAATTTTTTCATCCTTCAAAAATTTCTGTATTCCATTCGTATATCAATAGCGAGGGATTTAAATCCCTCGCTATTGATGCGAAAACATCTGCAATCTAAAATTGAAAATAAATAAACGATTGTCCTCCTTCAACGCCCATAATAATCGTTCCTGCAATGCACAAACCCAGTAGAACAGCACCTACATAGAGGTTTTTTTCTGCAATGGGTTTCAAATAATGTTTCACCACAAAAAACAAAGAGTAAAAGGTCATGAGTAGACCAATGTAAAGAGAAACCACTAAGTCATTGAAGTTGCTATAAAGTGGTGAATGCAAGATATTGTCTATCAGCCAAGTCATGCTTGAAGTTCGGAACAATGCCCAGCCAAAGAGGGTAATACAAATCATCACCAACCAACTCAAAACCCACTGCCAAGCTGCCTTGGGTTTCCACTTGCCGCCCAAACCCAAACGGTGATAGGCAAACAAAATAACCCCATGATAGACACCCCAAGCGATAAAATTCCAAGCCGCTCCATGCCACAAACCACTGATTCCCATCGTAGCGACTACGACCCAAAAGAACTGCCACTGTGTCGAAACCCTCGAACCACCCAAGGGAATGTACAAGTAGTCTCTTATCCAGGTCGAAAATGAAATGTGCCAACGCCGCCAAAAGTCGGAAGGCGAAATGGCTATATAAGGGTTATTGAAGTTTTCGATTAGTTCAAAGCCCAGCATTCGAGAAGTTCCACGGGCGATATCGGTATAGGCAGAAAAATCGGCATAGATTTGAATGGCAAAACCAATTGTACCAATGGTGAGCAATAAGAGAGAAGGGCTTTCGAGTAGATAGATTTGATTGACATACATGGCTACATTGTCTGCAATAACCATTTTTTTGAAGATACCCCATATAACCAAACCTGCCCCACTGTAGAGCTTATTCAATCGGAGTTTCCTTTTCCTTTGGATTTGAGGCAACAAACGCTCGGCACGTTCGATTGGTCCTGCTACCAATTGAGGGAAAAAAGAAACGTATAGCGCAAAGTCAATGAAATCTTTGCAGGGAGGAATTCGCCCTTTGTAGACATCCACCGTATAACTCAGCGTTTGAAAAGTATAAAAGGAAATTCCTACAGGTAGAAAAATACTCAAGGCTGGCAAGGCATTCTCAACGCCTGCCAAGAGGAATAAATCGTTTACATTCTCAATAAAAAAATTGAAGTACTTAAAGAAACCCAGCAGTCCCAAATTGGTGAGAATGCTTATTCGCAAATACCATTTTTTCTGAGCAGGTCGTTGTTCGATATTTAGACTGCAATAGTAATCTACTACTGTCGAGGTCATAATCAGTAAACAAAACCAAGGGTGTATCCATCCATAAAAAATATAGCCCGAAATGAGGAGGACTAAATTATGCCATTGCCGCTTGTTGATGAATACAAACAGCATCAACTGAATGAGAAGAAAAACGATGTAAGTAACACTGGTAAAAATCATCTCAAGGGCATGGATTGATTAGAATACTCAATAATCTTGCGAAGTAAACAATATAATTGCTTATTTCATAAGTGTGTGCTTGTTTTTTTCGAGATACTATGCAAGGTCTCGTTTAATTGAAATGTTAATACGGAATAGCACGATTCTTGTTTCATTTACTGTACTATTACTTATCTTAAAATTAGTGTATCATGAAACAAAAGTCCGTTAAATTGAATGGTTTATTGAAGCTAAAAGGTGTAAAACCTGTAAACAACGCCCAAAACAATTCTCTCAAAGGAGGAACTCGTCGTTACATGCCCCCTGTTGGAAGACC
>JBGCDY010000054.1:0-3435 GCA_045105835.1 Chitinophagales bacterium | reverse complement strand
CTTCAATTTTTCGTTGCCTCTCAGCTTCTTCCTTTTTTTCTTTTTGAAGTTTTTCTAAATATGCTTGTGCAGCAGCTAACCTTCTTTTTCTTTCCGCTTCAATTTTCTTTTCTTTTGCAGCAGCTTCTTCTTTCCTTTTACCTATCACCAGTTGAATGCTTCTGCGAATACCACGAGCAATATTGTCATAAGCTTTCGACTCATGCAGCCAATCCTTTATGGGCTTGCCATCTTGAGGCAAAGCTTGTAAATCTACCAATTGAAGTTCGGGGTCGTCCCAAAGGCAATGGCTAAGAATAATTGGTATGACAGTAGATTTACCATTCTGATGCTGCTCTAAAGCCCTTTTCATTTCTGTTTCGTAGAAAAAATCAGAGTTGAGTGCATCTGCACTCATCATCAACAAAATAATATCCGCTGCATAGAGGTGTTTTTTGATGCTTTCCTCCCATTTTGTACCAGGCACAATTTCCCCATCATACCAAATATGAATGTTCTTATTGCGGCTGATAGGTCGAAGATAGACCTGCAACTGCTGCAAATAAGGCGTGTCTTGCCTCGAATAAGCAATAAATATGTTGATGGATTCCATACGCCGACAAATATAACAAAGATTGTTTTATTTTGGAGGTTTTGCAGCTCAATAACGATGGGTATCGAAACTCACCCTTATTGAGCGTTCTCAAGCAGAATGAGCAGGCAAGAACTATGTTAATCTTTGTTACAACAAGCTAAATTCCGCATAGATTGCTTTATTTTGGGTGGTGTTAATTTTTTATTCTAAAAATTCAAAAACCAAAGCGAATGAAACCAATTTTCCAATTCCTCACCCTCCTATCCATTCTCCTAAGCAACTTCGCCCAAGCACAAAACCCCAAATACACAAGCCCCCTCATCCCTGCCAGCAAATTGCAGGCGGATTTGGAGATTCTTCAAAAAAACTTGGAACAGGTACATGCGGGACTTTATACCTACACTTCAAAGGAAGAAATGGACGAAACCTTCCAAAAAATGAAGCGTGCCATCGTCCAACCCATGTCCAAAATTGACTTTTATAGATTCGTTTTGCCGCTCCACAACAAAATCAGAAACGGACATACGCTCATCATTCCGCCCGCTTCTTGGAGTCAAGCAGTCGAAATCAAACTCCCTCATTTCCCATTCGACATTTACGAACACCAAGAAAAACTCTACGTTTTGAGGAATCTTTCGGAGAATGAAACCATACAAGCAGGAGATGAAATATTGGAAATCAATGGAAAAAATGCCATTGAAGTCTATCAACAACTCACCGACAGCTGGACCAAAGATGGCGACAACACCACTTTTCCTGCTCGCATTGTTTCACATGATTTTTCCGAATTTTATGCCCATGTTTTGGGAACACCTGATGTTTTTACTTTGAAAATCAAGCAGGGGAGTCAAGTCAAAAACCATGAAGTACAAGGACTTTTGATTTCGGAAATGCGGAAAATCAGCCAAGAAAGGTATAAACACGACAAAAGACCGTGGTACAATGATGTGGTAAGTCCACCGATGAGCCTCAAAATTCAAGACGAAATTGCGACACTTACCATTCCCTCTTTCAGCATTGATGTTATCAAAGACAGCAAAGTCGATTACAAAGATTTTTTCCAAGCCACCTTCCAAGAAATCCACGACAAAAACATCCAAAATCTCATCATCGACATTCGTGGTAATGGCGGCGGTCATGGTGATGTAGCCTCTGAGGTATTTTCTTACCTACACGACCAACCTGTTCGACTCATCAGGGACATACATGCCATCACCAAAAAAATCCCCAACAAGAAATACTATGAAGGCGGTCAGTTCTTTGTGCAGATGCAAATGAATTTGGCTTTGAAGAAAGTGAACGACAAAAAATTTGTGCCTCGCCCCTTCGCTGCAAAACGCAACCACCTATCCCTCAACGACAAAATGCCCTCATTTCCTACCTTCAATGGCAAATTGTATGTACTGGTCGATGGTTGGTCGTTTTCCGCCAGTGGAATGTTTACATCCTTGTTGAAGACCTACAATAAAGGCATTTTTATTGGGGAAGAGGCAGGTGGAAATCCACATACACAGGTTGGTGATTTTGAGCAGATGTTGATTTTGCCCAACAGCGGTACAAGAATCCGTATTCCTCTGTTTTTTCAGGAAATGGAGGTCAATTTTGAGAATACCCGACATGGCGTTATTCCTGAGCATCTGGTCAAAAATACCATCGAACAAGAACTGAAGAAGGAGGATGGTGTGCTGTTGTGGACATTTGATTTTATTAAGGAATCACTTGAATGAACAGCAACAGTTTATTTAAAAGACTACGGTAGTTTTAGAAACTACCGTAGTCTCATTTCACAAATTTTGGCAAAACAAGACGTTTTAGCTACTTTTGGGTATATTTTTTTCATTCATTTTTAAAACAACAAAACCATGCACTACACAAAAATCACAGTGTTATTGAGCATTTTTCTAATCATTGGCTTTGGCTGTGTTCCCAAGGACAACAGCTCTACTGCCACGCCTCCAAAGGATACAAAACCCAGTACAGAGACAACTGCAAAACCTGAACCCAAACCTGTTGCAGCAAATCCTTACCTCATAACAGACAAATCATTCATGGGACTTTCTTCTGGCAATGGCATTGAAGAACATGCAGATGTTTTGGAACAAGGAGTTTTGAAGTCGGGTGAGGGAGAATTTGAGGTCTATAATATCAAGAGTGAGTCGGGCGAAAAACTGGGCTACATTATGGCTTCCCACCAAGACCCTTCCAAAATTGGTAACATCACCATCACCCATCCAAAAGCCAGTACCGAAGAAGGTATTTCCATTGGAGCAACTTTTGCAGAATTGGAGAGTGCTTTGGGTGAAGTCGCTGTTCATGGCTCAGAAATCGAATCCAGAACCTATGCGTACAAAGGTCATTTGGCTTTTCTTTTGGATGATTACCACAATACTTATGAGTTGGACAAGAGCAAGGTGAAGAAAGATGCTAAAATCAAGGAGATTGAAATTCGAACGAATGCTTATTCGAAATAATATCATTCATCAATACAACGCTTTCATTCCCCTATGACCGTCCTTCAATCCATAGAATTTTTCCCCGCCATCAATTTAGCCATTGTAGGCTTGTCCCATTTTTTGCAGCCCAAAATATGGGTTGATTTCTTTGTATTTTTACACGCCAAAGGCAATGTAGGTAATATCTTCAATGCCTTGATTGCAGTAGGAATGGGTTCGTTTATTTTGGCATTTCACTTCGTTTGGGATTTTCCAAGAGTGCTTGTGACCCTTTATGGTTTATTGCAGGTGTTCAAAGGATTACTCTATCTTCTCGTTCCCTCCATTGGCATCAAAAGCATTGGAAAGGTGACCAGCAAAGGAGCAGAAAAATTTAGAGGAGTGGGTTTGGTGATGTTCTTATTGGCG
>JBGCDY010000053.1:0-4204 GCA_045105835.1 Chitinophagales bacterium | reverse complement strand
TACTATTTCTCATTCAAAGGCATTCAGTTTTTTTATATAAAAAATCAAAAATTTGAAGTCAAATCATAAAATAGTATTCCTTTTTACCCTGCAATTATTGGCGGTAAACACTTTATTTGCCCAAAATCATCCCAACTTGATTTTGACTAAACAGGGTGTGGAAAACATCCGAAACTCGGAGGAGAAAGCACCACTTTTTACACAGGTTTTAGAAGCCACAAAGAAGGGAGTGGATGCGGACATTGCATCGGGAATCCATGTGCCTATTCCAAAAGATATGGCAGGTGGCTACACACATGAACGTCACAAAAAGAACTTTTTCATCCTCCAAAAAGCAGGGAGTTTGTACCAAATCACAGGTGATGAAAAGTATGCCATCTTCATTCGAGACGTGTTCTTGGAGTACGCCAAGATGTATCCAACTTTGCCCAAACATCCGACGGACAGAAGTTATGCAACAGGCAAAATATTTTGGCAGTGTTTGAATGATGCCAATTGGCTGGTCTATTGCAGTCAGGCGTATGATGCGATTTATGATTTTTTGACAGAAAAAGAGCGAAAGAATTTAGAGAAAAATCTATTTCGCCCAATGGCGGATTTTATTTCCTTAGAAAACCCCAAATTCTACAATCGAATCCACAATCACAGTACTTGGGGCAATGCCGCAGTGGGTATGATGGGCTTGGCAATGAATGATGAGGAATTGGTTCAACGAGCTTTGTACGGTTTGAAGGACGATGGATTGGACAATACAATGTTGGACAATGACGGCGGATTTATCAAAGTAGAAGGGCAAAAAAAGGCGGGCTTTTTGGCTCAATTGGATTTTTCTTTTTCGCCTGATGGTCATTTTACCGAAGGTCCTTATTACCTCCGATATGCGATGACTCCTTTTTTACTTTTCGCAAAATCATTGGCAAATAATCGCCCTGATTTGAAGATTTATGATTATCGAGACGGTATTTTAGAAAAATCTATTTACTCGCTTTTGTATGAAACGGATGCACAGGGACGTTTTTTCCCAATCAATGATGCACAAAAGGGAATGTCATGGAACTCACGAGAAGTCGTAGCAGCGGTTGATATTGCTTACCTTGATTTTGGCAATGACCCGATGTTGCTTTCTATTGCAGAAAAACAAGGAAAAGTCACCCTTGATGAAGCAGGTTTCAAAACAGCTTCCGACCTTGCAAAAGGATTGGCAAAACCTTTTCAGCACAAATCCATTGCCTATCGAGATGGAGCGGAAGGAAAGCATGGCGGTTTAGGGATTTTACGAGCTGACAATGCAGAAGGAGAGGAAATTTGCGTGGTTGCAAAATATGCGGCACATGGTATGGGGCATGGACATTTTGATAAACTATCTTATTCACTTTACGATGAGGATGGAGAGGTGATTCAAGATTACGGTTCAGCACGATGGGTGAATATTGACCAAAAAGGTGGTGGTCGTTACCTAAAGGAAAACCATTCGTATGCGAAGCAAAGTATAGCACACAATACCTTAGTCGTCAATGAAATTTCGCATTATGAAGGAAAGGTGAAAGCAGCAGAAGCGCATCATCCTAACCAATATTTTTTCGATGTTGAAAATCCAAATGTTCAAGTAGTCAGTGCAAAAGAGGCGAATGCTTACCCCAATACTGAGATGCACCGCACCTTGTTTTTATTAAAAGACGAAAATTTCAGAAACCCGATTTTGGTGGATGTCTTTCGAGTAGCCTCGGAAAAGGAAAATCAATACGATTTACCAACTTGGTTTCATGGGCATTTACTTTCCTCCAATTTTGAATATGCTGCTCAAACTGAACAACTGACCACACTTGGAAAGGGGCATGGTTACCAACATTTATGGGAAGAAGCAAATGGGGAATCTTCTGGGGAAGGGAACCAAGTGACATGGTTTGAAAACGGAAAGTTTTTCACGATGACCACTTCTTCAATATCGAATGATGAATTGATTTTTGCGAGAGTAGGAGCGAATGATCCGAGTTTCAACTTGCGTCACGACCCTGTTTTTATCCAAAGAAGAAAAGCAAAATCTACTGTTTTTGCTTCAGTTATTGAGTCACACGGAACATACAATCCTGTTTCCGAAACTCCATTGAGCCCTTTTTCGGGCTTAAAGTCAGTTGAAGTGATGCACGATTCTAAGCCTTATACAGTCATTAGAGTTACCCATCAGTCAGGGAAAGTTTGGACTTTGGCAGTTGCCAATGAAGATGCCTCTGCAAAAAGCAAACACCAGGTGAAGTTTGGTAAAGAGCAATTGGAGTGGACTGGAGCGTTTGAATTGAAAATTAATGATTAACAATTGAAAATGAAGGGTTGTGCTACAGGCATATTGCAGCTAAAAATGAATTCGACAAAACAGAAAAAAACTCATTAATTCTCTTTTAGTTTAGTGCAAAATATACTATAATTATCCATTTCCAATTCTCAATTAAATAAATATGAGTACAGTAAAAACAAGTAAGGAATTCTTCTTTCAAGAAGAACAAGAATGGGAAGAAGTTACCCCATTATTACGCCGACAAATTCACGGTTACGATGATAAAATTATGCTCGTAGTTGCTGATTTCAAAGCAGGTGGTGTTGGCACGATGCACAATCACCATCATTCACAAGTCACGTATGTGCAAAGTGGTGAATTTGAAATGACAATTGGTGACCAAGTGAAAACCATCAAAGGAGGCGATTCTTATTACATTCCGCCGATGGTGATGCATGGTTGTACTTGCACCAAGGATGGGCAATTAATTGACGTTTTTAGCCCAATGCGAGAGGATTTTTTGGATTATTGATAAAGTAACTCAGACATTCTTGTCTGAGAAAATGTAGTTCTCAGATAGAAATGTTTGAGTTACGAAAATAAAACAGAACAAAATGAAATTAAAAGGACTACGATGGTGGGTTATTGCTTTAATTGCCCTTGCCACAATCATTAATTATATTGACCGTCAATCACTTGGAGTTCTATGGCCAGAAATTGCAATGGATCTTTATCCCGATAGTACCGATGATGAAAGAAAAGAAATTTACGCACTGATTTCTGTTATCTTTGTGTTTTCTTATGCATTTGGTCAAGCTATCTTTGGAAAGATTTTTGACTGGATTGGAACACGATTAGGTTTTGCTTTGTCCATTGGTGTATGGTCTATTGCAACTGCACTTCACGCTTTAGCTCGTGGGGTACTTAGTTTTGGTATTTTTCGAGCCATTTTAGGAGTTGCAGAAGCAGGAAACTGGCCAGGGGCTGCAAAAGGAAATGCCGAATGGTTTCCAACAAAAGAACGGGCTTTGGCTCAGGGACTCTTCAATTCTGGTGCAGCTATTGGAGGGATTATATCCATTCCACTTATCGCATTTCTGACGGTTCATTTCAGTTGGCAAATGATTTTTGTTTTGGTGGGTCTAACAGGTTTGTTGTGGCTGATTCCGTGGATGGTTTTGGTCAAAGCTCCACCCAAGTCGCATCCGTGGATAACAGATGAAGAACGACAATATATTTTGAGTGGTCAAAAAAATCCAGACTCGGATGAAGTTGATCAACTCGAAGAAGAAGGGTATAACCCAACGACCAAACAATTGCTATCCCACAAGGAAAGTTGGGGAGTTATCATTGCATCCGCAGTGATTGATCCGATTTGGTGGTTGTTTGTTTTTTGGATTCCGATTTACCTATTCGAAGTCTATGGTATGGATGTGAAAACGATAGGTATCTACGGTTGGGTGCCTTATGTTGGGGCAATGTTTGGCGCTTGGTTTGGCGGACTTTTGGCACAAAATCGCATCAAAGTAGGCTGGACGGTTGATAAAACTCGGAAATTGGTCATTACTCTTGGTTGCTTAATTATGTTGCCATCCTTATTGGCTATGGCGAACCCAGGTACACCTGTTACTGCAGTGCTTATCATGGCAGTAATCTTGTTTGGTTTCCAAACAGCAATCGGAAATGTTCAAACCTTACCGAGTGATTTGTTCGGAAAGAAAACAGTGGGTACTCTGTCAGGATTTGCAGGAATGGCGGCTAAACTGGGGGCTGTAGGACTTACTTCTCTAGTTCCGTGGCTCACTGCGGGCGGGAATTATACTCCTGCCTTTGTGATTGGTGCTGCTTTGGCTTTGATTGCGATGGCTAGTATTTGGATATTGTGCCCAAAAATCGAACCTTTGAAACCTAAAAATTAGTATAATTTAAATA
>JBGCDY010000052.1:0-6117 GCA_045105835.1 Chitinophagales bacterium | reverse complement strand
CGGCTTCGACTTATGACGAATTGAAGCCTTATGCTGCAAAGCTTACTCAGAAATTGGGATTGACCCAAAAGGTATTGAAATTTTTGGGTGCTTTTGCTCAAGCAGGTAATTTTGAACGCTTTTTATCGGCTGCTACGCTTTTCATGGATTTCTTTGGCACAATTACCATTGGCTGGCAATGGCTCAAAATGGCTACAGCTGCAAAACAAGCTTTGGTGACAGGTAAGATGGAGCAGGCTACAGAATTTTACGAGAGCAAAATCCACACGATGAAGTTTTTCTACAAATACGAGATGGCAAAAACTTCGGCTCTTGCAGATATAATGATGGATGAAGAGGTATTGACAATAGTAGGTGAGAAAGAATTGATTTCGTAAAAAAGCGACCTGTACTTTCATAAGGTGATTCTGTAACGGCGAATTCATTCAACCTGTGCCTTTAAAAAATATTTTGAAATAGGTTTAATTACTCCATAGAAGTAAAATATTTGTAGAAAACTACAAGAAAAGTAATCACTAACTCCATCGGAGTTGAACCTCAACTGTATTTGCATAGGAATTTGGGTTGAACTCCGATGGAGTTCTGTACCTATCTTCTTCATTTTTCTACAAATATTCAAGTCCCATGGACTTGTCGAAATCTTAAAGGCACAGGTCGAATAAATTCGCCAGTACAGATAAAAATACCTTTGAAGGCACAAAACAAAAAAGCGGAAATTCCACCAATGGAACTTCCGCTTTTTTATTTCTTCAATTTGATTAAATTTTAGAAGCCAATATAAAAACCGTTATTTTTCTTGGCTAAATTTTTCATGAATTTCACCTTCAAATCATTGCTGTTTCGTTGGCGGAAATCAGAACCAACACCAATACAGTTGATGACCTTCGAGCCACCATTTTTGTTGGTGATATAGTCTTCAATTTCTCCTGTACTGTTCAGTTCATCACACTTCGTTGCAGTAGTCCTGACGGTAGGCAAACCATCCGACATCAAGATAATTGTATTGGCATCCCTGTAATTGGGAGAATCAAATACGAAGTCCATCACCTCTTTGGTAGGTGTACATCCATAAGCACGTAGCGTAGAAAGATAGCGGTAGATGTCGTATTTGGTGTCTTCTGTTACTGATTGAAGGCGACCATATTTGTAGCCATATCTTTCATCGGCACTTTTGGGATAGATGACGATATCAACTTTGGTCGTTTCATCCATTGTCGCCACCATCATTTTGATACCCGCTTTCACCTCGTCCAATTTTTGAGGCTCTGGGTCATCATCCATACTTCCCGAAATATCCACCACAAAGACCACATTGTCCCCCACATCTAAGCCCAATTTGGCCTGACATTCTTTAAGTTGTGTTTTCTGTTTGTTGACTTCTGCTTTTGCAGCTTCGGCTTCATTTTTGGCTTTTTCAAGTTGTTTCTTTAGTGCATCATTACTTTCGGTTAAATCATCTACTTTGGTTTTTTCAACCTTTATCTCACCATCTTTTTCCGAAACAGTACTCTCCAACTCTTTAACTGTTTTTTCTATGCTCTCTTTTTCTTGCCGAACTTCCTCTACTTGTTTCCGTAAAGCTTCAATTTCACTTTGAAGTTGCTGAACAATTGTATCATTATTTTTAAGGCGACTCTCTAAATCAGTCACCTGTTTTTTCAAATCCTTGACTTCTTGATTCAGTTTTTTCCGTTGGGTAACACATTCAGCAAGCTTGCTTTGTATCATCTTGGTTTCTTTTTCAAGATCAACAATTGAGCTATTCATCTTATCCATTCTCTTCTTCAATTCATTGAAGGTAGCTTCAGGTACAGATTCTTTGAGTTGGTCCATCACATTCTCCATCTTCTGTGCATCTACCTTCAGTTCCTGTAGTTGCTCCAACTGGTTGACTACATCACTTGTCATTTTTGGAATGACAATGAACAAAATCAAAACTGCGCCTAAGGCTCCAGAGAGTAGATCCAAAAAAGAAACATTAAATACATTAAGTTCTCGCTTCGCCATAAATAATTGTGGATTGTAAGCTATTATTTTTCAAAAGAGGAGTCCTAAACAGTCTTAGACGCTTTTATTTACTAATGGTTTTAAATCTTGTCTAATTTAATTCTCCCAAAAAAGCTGCAATATGCAAAAAAAGCACATTTCCATATAAAAAATGGCTGTTTATTTTCATATTACCTTCCTTTTACGAAAAAGTCACCAAGCTAATTGCCCTAAAGGGGCATAATAATGAAAAAATAACCTATTTTTAACCGCACAATCAGCTATGGCACAATTTTCATGCTGTTTTTTACCAACTTTAAGGTAGCTCGACATTGGGCATAATATTTATACCTTTGTCTTCGTATTAGTAGGACGGTTGAAGGTGGTGAATATTAGAAAGATTACAAAAAACAAACCATTTTTTTGCAATCTTTGAAGCAAGGAAAAAGATAAGCAATCAATAATTAATAATTTAGTATGGCATTTCGGATATACGAACCTGTTTTTTTACATGAAGTAGGCAAACGGAAAAACAATGAGGACATGATTTACCCCTTTGGTGAATCAGCTACTAAAGAAGACCGCTTGTTTATCGTGTGTGATGGCGTAGGAGGTGCCAACAAAGGCGAGATGGCTTCCTTGATGATTTGTGAATTGTTTCAAGTTTACTTCCAAGATAATGATTTACAACACATTGTAAAAAGCGACTTGGAAGATGCCTTGCGATTTGTGGAAGCTAAATTGTTGGAATATACCAAGGAACATGAAGAATGTGCTGGTATGGCGAGTACGCTTACTCTATTGCACTTCAATGACGAACAGAATATAGCGACCCTCGCATGGGTGGGAGACAGCCGCATTTACCACATCCGAGCAGGGAAAATACTGTATGAAACGGAAGACCATTCACTCGTCAATGAATTGGTGAAACGTGGGGAAATCACTGCCGAAGAAGCCAAGGTTCATCCACAGCGCAATGTCATTCTTAGAGCCATTTCTGGTAGCGACAATCCATCACAAATTTCGGTACACCACATCACGAACATTGAAGCAGGCGATTTTTTCATGTTGTGCAGTGATGGTATTTTGGAAAGTGTGGACGAGCGCATATTGGTGACACTTTTGCCAAAAAAAGATGTCAACCTGCAAAAAGTCAATGCTAAGATAAAAGAACTCTGCGCTCAATATTCCAGTGACAATCATTCGATGTACCTACTTCAAATAGATGAAGTGAGTCCAATCGAAAGCCAAACAGGTAAGGTCGCCAAAACAACTCCATTGACCCTCAATGAAGTCTTAGAACCTCTTCCTGAAGACCCAGAAGTGTTGGCAAGCAAGAGCAATAAAAAACTCATCATTGCAGCGGTGACCATAGCCTTGGTCTTTTTGTTGGCTTTGAGCGTTTATAAATGGCTTGATATCCGCGAACAAAATCAATTGAATCAAGCAGTTGCCCAAGCCGAACATTTGGCAGAAGTGGATAGCATTGATGCTGCCATCAATCAATATGCTAAAATCTCCAATGCTTTTCCTCAGTTTGAAAAGAAGGCGGGAGAACGAATCGACGACTTAATTGAGCTGCGTAAATACCGCTTACTCGAACAACAAAACACGGTAAGAGATTCTTTGAAGTTGGCATTGTCCAACCTCTTAGACCAATTACCAGACTCTACCAGAACCAATGGATTGGATAGCCTTGACCAAGTTCAAATTAGCCAAATGGATTCTTTGAAGATACCCACTTTGGAGAGTTTGATTTCCAAACTTCACCCCCTGCTGCCCGCTGAAATTGATACGACAAACAACGATATTGAGTAATAAAACCATCAAAATATAAAATGGCTCATTGAAGTTTTTGGTGGAAGGGTCTCTTATCACTAAAGTCTTCGATGAACCTATAAATGCCTCCCAATCTTCAATATACAGAACTACAAACTATAAACTGCACTAAAACAATTCAAAACAAATCCCATAACAATGGAATTGATAGATGTGGCTAGTATGCCAAAAACCGAATTGCTGCTCAAATTAGCAGCTCAATACGATACACCTCTCTACGTGTATGATACCGATGTGATGAGACGACAATATGAAAGTCTCACCAATGCATTTTCGGATGTAAATGTGAAAATCAAGTATGCTTGTAAAGCATTGACCAATCTCAACGTATTGAAGTTTTTTAAACGCATGGGCTCTGGTCTCGATACGGTTTCTATCAATGAATTACGTTTGGGATTGAAGGCTGGTTTTTTGCCCGAAAATATCATTTTCACTCCAAATGGAGTCTCGATTGAAGAAATTACCGAAGCGGCAAATCATGGTGTTCACATCAATATTGACAACATTTCGATATTGGAGCAGTTCGGAAATACTTTTGGAAACAGCTACCCCGTTTGTATTCGCCTCAATCCCCACATTTATGCGGGCGGTAATCACCACATTTCTACGGGGCATATAGATTCCAAATTCGGAATTTCCATCTACCAAATGCGTCATGTAGAGCGCATTGTGAAAACAACAGGTTTGGTGGTCAATGGCTTGCACATGCATACAGGGTCTGAAATTTTGGATGCAGGTGTGTTTTTGCAGGGTGCAGAAATCTTGTTCCAAAACACCCGTTATTTTCCTGACCTTCAATTTGTAGATTTTGGAAGCGGCTTCAAAGTACCTTACAAACCCAACGACATTTTTACAAACATTGAAGAATTGGGGCAAGAATTGGGACAACGTTTCAATGAGTTCTGCAAAGAATATGGGCGTGATTTGGAATTGTGGTTTGAGCCAGGTAAATATTTGGTAAGTGAATCGGGAGTATTTTTGGCAAAAGTGAATGTGGTCAAACAAACAACTGCCACTGTTTTTGCAGGTGTGGATTCGGGCTTCAATCACTTGATTCGTCCGATGCTATACGACTCTTATCACCGAATCGAAAACATCTCAAATGTGGGTGGCAGAGAGCGGATTTACACCGTTTCGGGCTATATCTGCGAGACAGATACTTTTGCTTGGGACCGAAAAATCACCGAAATCAACGAAGGCGATATTTTGGCTTTCTACAATGCAGGAGCTTATGGCTTCGAAATGTCTTCCAACTACAATTCTCGTTTTCGACCTGCCGAGGTCATGCTCGTTGAAGGAAAAGACTACTTGATTCGTCAAAGAGAAACTTTTGACGATTTGCTGCGAAATCAGGTGATGGTGGACTTTGATTGATTCAAATAAGAAATAAAAGCCTTCGGAAGTTTTGTAAAACTTTCGAAGGTTCATTACAAGGTTTTCAAGAAATTCACCAAAACCGTCTTATTCTATTCCGTTAAGAACAAGTCCGTTTTCATGGTGTTCAAAACTGTTATATCTCCCATTGTGCATACATCAGGCGACGTGAAATATCTCAAACATCTCACTACCCTTGTTCTGCTTCTTTCTAGAGTGAAGATATCCACCTCCAATTGAATGGTATCTTGAACCTTTTTATTAACAATTCCTACCCGTTTTTCAACAAAACCTACCCAATATTCGTAGTCACCCCTCTCCAACAATTCGTACCCAAACTCTTCCAATTCTCTATTCAAATCAGGAATATAAATGGGCAGATTCAATAAGGAGTCCTTACATGCTTCGTCATATAAACACAATCCATTATCAGCAGTTATCAAAGTATCTATGATATAAAAACCTCCTTTTGCAACCACTTTTGTGCCATTCCCATAAAACTGATAGTATGTTTTAAACCTTCCTTTTTTTTGCATAAAATTCCAGTAACTACATTCTGACCGAACAGTGTCACAATCATCCGCAATAAGCTTATAGATAGATATATCAAATTGATTATCAAAAGGATTGTAACTTGGAGTTGTTTTGTAATGCGTCAGAAGTATTATAAAAACAAACAGTAGTGACAACAACTTAATAAACTTCTCTTTAATATTCATCAGTATGCCTATTTTACTATTCTCCCTTTTCCCCTCTTTCTAAAACGGCGAATCATACTCAGGATTGTTCAAAAACGTCTCATCCGTCAAAGTCTTCAAGAAATTCACCAAATCCGTCTTGTCCTGTTCTGTCAAGAACAAACCCGTTTCCATCGTATTCAAAACCGTTACATCAGCCGTTGCAGACTCTTGGATTCCT
>JBGCDY010000051.1:0-2589 GCA_045105835.1 Chitinophagales bacterium | reverse complement strand
TCTTGGTCAAATAGTTAGTCGCTTTTTGGATGTCGCCCTTCTCACAGGATGGATAGCTTCTTTCCTCTTTATTCATTTTACCATAACAAGTACCGATGCAGCCATAAAAAGAATGGGACGAACTGCTTGGAAAAAATTGCAGCGATGGGTCTATCTGGCGGCTGTAATGGCATTTGTTCATTGGGCTTTGTTGGGCTTAGAAGGAGAACATGCCAGTATGGGAGGCGCATTGTTTCACTTTGTTCCCGTAATGCTTTTGCAGGTGTATCGGGTTTGGAAGCAGAGATTCAATACATTGTAACGAAATCACACCTCACTATCTTACAAAACTTTCGTTACACTATACCAAACTCAATACAAACGTTTTGATAGAATCCTCAATATTTTAAACCAGAAATGAACAATGCCATTTCTAAACGGTTCAACAATGAGATTCCAATTACAAAACGGGTTACTTTGGGCTATAAAACTTTAGAGTCTGGAGGTACTGCAATAAAGCAACTTAATAATCTTTATCCCCGTATTATGTATTTGACCTCCTCTATCCCCACTGCAAAGTCGGAATAATGGTCGTAGAATTATGTTTTCCTTTTGTCTTAGTTCCACCTATTATCACTTTGTACCAAAACACCTAAAAACATTCATTTTAACTTAACATTCATGATAAACAGTTTATTGAAAAAATGCTTCTGGCTGCTGCTACTTTGCAGTTTGTCCACCACTGCATTTTCACAAGAAAAATTTACGCTCAATGGCTACTTCAAAGATGCCAAAACAGGCGAAACACTTATTGGAGCATCTTTATTCATCCAAGAATTAAGTACAGGTACGGTCTCTAATGAATATGGTTTTTACTCCATTTCCGTTCCCGCAGGTACTTATACCATCGAATTTAGATACATTGGTTTTTCCACCAAAACGGAGACCATCGATTTGACAAAAAACATCAAATTGGATATCGAAATGGACGAAAACTCGGAAGTATTGGTTGAAGTAGTCGTCACTTCCGAAGCCCAAGACCGCAATGTTTCGGACCTCCAAATGAGTGTCAATAAATTAGATGCCGCAACGATTAAGAAAATTCCATCCTTGTTGGGAGAAGTCGAAATCATTCGGAGTTTGCAGCTGCTTCCAGGTGTAAGTACCGTCGGAGAAGGCGCAACGGGTTTCAACGTTCGAGGCGGTAGCATTGACCAAAATCTGGTACTCTTGGACGAAGCACCTGTTTACAATTCTTCGCATTTGTTTGGGTTCTTTTCGGTTTTCAATCCAGATGCGGTGAAAGATGTGCAATTGTACAAAGGGGGAATCCCTTCACGATTTGGAGGTCGATTGTCCTCTATTTTGGATGTGCGCATGAAGGAAGGAAACAACAAGAAACCAACCCTGACAGGTGGAATTGGAACAATTTTCAGTCGTTTGTCAATTGAAGCACCGATTATCAAGGACAAGGCTTCCTTTATTGTAGCCGCACGACGGTCGTATATTGACGTTTTGGCTGCGCCATTTTTGAGTGGTGGTTTAGAAAACAGTGTTTTGAATTTTTACGATTTAACGGTGAAAACCAATTACAATATCAACGATAAAAATCGGGTTTTCCTTTCGGGATATTTGGGTCGAGACAATTTTAGTTTTGGAGACGATGCAGGCTTCAATTGGGGAAATAGCACAGCAACTGCCCGTTGGAATCACCTCTTCAATGAAAAACTGTTTTCCAACCTAACGCTTTTTTATAGCAATTATGATTATCAAATCAAATTTGGTAACGATGCCAATAACAGCTTTAACTGGGACGCAAAAATCATCAATTACAGCGCAAAATCAGAGTTCACTTATTACATTTCGCCTAACAACATTTTAAGGTTTGGTGGACAAGGCATTATCTATGAATTTGAACCTGGTAACGCCATCGGAAAAAGTGAAAGCGAAACAACGGATTTGAGTTTGGCAAAAAAATACGCCATCGAGAGTGCAGTGTACGTAGAAAATGAATTGAACTTCGGGCAGTTTAAGACCAATTATGGATTGCGCTTGTCCCACTTCAACTATACAGGGGAAGGCAATGCCTATGAATATGGCGATGCACCCGCAGGAACCCGCCGCCCTGTGACCAGTGTCACCGAGTATGACCAATGGGAATCCATCCAAACCTACACAAATTTAGAGCCTCGCTTATCAGTTCAATATCAATTTGACGAATCCAAATCTTTGAAGGCGAGTTATATGCGAATGAATCAATACATTCATCTCGTATCGAACACCACTGCTTCTACACCTGTAGATGTTTGGACACCCAGTACCAATAATATCCGACCACAGCAGGCAGACCAATACGCAGTTGGCTATTTTCAAAATTTGAAAGACAATGCTTACGAGCTTTCAGCAGAAGTGTATTACAAGAATTTGGACAATCTGTTGGATTATATTGTTACACCCAGTCCAGATTTGTTGCTCAATGAATTTTTGGAAGGCGATATACTTGCAGGTAATGGTCGAGCCTATGGTTTGGAGTTGATGGTGAAGAAAAACAAGGGAAAATTCACAGGTTGGTTGAGCTATACACTCGCACGAACAGAGCTGCAAGTAGAT
>JBGCDY010000050.1:0-5492 GCA_045105835.1 Chitinophagales bacterium | reverse complement strand
ACCTTCTGCTTCATGCTCTTCTGATACTCTAACACCAACAGTTACCTTCAAAGCGTACATCAAACCAAATGCAAATGCAAAGGTGAAAACACCAACTGCAACTGTTCCAATCAATTGGTTAAGCAACTGGTCTAAACCTGCCTTTGAACCAAAGATTCCCACTGCAAGTGTACCCCAAATACCACAAATCAAGTGAACAGAAGTAGCCCCCACTGGATCATCCAATTTTCGTTTGTCAAAGAATACAACAGATACTGGAATAATTGCTCCTGCAATAAGTCCAATCAATAAGGCCGAAGTTGGGCCCATCAAGTCAGCACCAGCAGTAATCCCTACCAAGCCGCCCAATACACCATTCAAGACCATAGACAAATCATGGGTTTTGAACATCAAAAACGATACGAAAAATGCACCCACTGCACCCGCTGCTGCGGCAATAGAAGTGGTCACAAATACCAATGAAACGGCACTTGGGTCAGCAGATAGAACAGAACCGCCATTGAAGCCAAACCAGCCAAACCACAAGAAGAATACTCCCATTGCAGCCAAAGGCATACTGTGACCAGGAATGGGTTTGATTTGTCCATCTACATATTTCCCCTTACGAGGGCCCAAAATCATAATTGCTGCCAAAGCCCCCCAGCCTCCAACAGCATGTACCAACGTAGAACCTGCAAAATCATAAAAGCCAAGACCGTCCAACCAGCCACCGCCCCACTTCCACATACCTGTGATAGGGTAAGAAATGGCAACAAAAATGGTAGCAAACAATAGGAAACTTTCCAATTTGATGCGTTCTGCAACGGCTCCAGATACAATTGTTGCGGCAGTCGCTGCAAACATAGCTTGGAAAATAAAGTCTGTCCAATAAGTATAAGCTCCATCTGCATAAGCAATGGCTTCACCCTCAGGTACGGTCAATCCAAAACCTGAAAACCCAAAAAAGCCGCCTGCAAAGGCTTCTCCTGGATACATCAAATTGAAGCCCACCAAAGTATAAGTCAATATACCAATGGCGATAATCATGACATTTTTAAACAGAATGTTTACTACATTCTTGGAGCGAACCAAACCTGATTCTAAACAAGAAAACCCTAAGTGCATAATGAAAACCAAGACTGTGGCAATCATCATCCATAGATTGTTCGTGACAAATAATGCTTCGTTCATTTTGTTATTTTTTTGTGTGAAGTTTAATTTTTTTGATGATGAAAAAACAAATGACATTTTTATTTCTCCCCTTCATCTGCTCCAAAAAAACAAGAGCAAATCCCCTAAAAGAAGAACAAAACTGTCATTTGTTTTCCTGTATACTACAATGCCTCTGCGCCAGATTCACTGGTACGCACCCGCACGATATGTTCGATATTCGTCACGACAACTTTACCGTCGCCAACTTCTCCTGTTTTGGCTGCTCGGCATATCGCATTCACGATTTCACCTACTTTATCATCTGTCGTAAAAATCTCTAAGCGTAGACGAGCGATGTAACCCACATCGTAAACACTTCCCCGATACATGACCTGCTCATGTTTTTGTCGCCCAAAACCTTTCACCTCCATAAAGGTGAAAAAATTTACTTCAATGTCGCTGAGCGCCTTTTTTACGTCTTCAAACTTCGAAGACCGAATGATTGCCTCTATTTTCTTCATGATTTGAGTCGTTTATTTTTTAAAAATATGATGTCTTTTTTAACGATAATGCAAATTAAAGCATTTTTTTTTGAAAAATTATCATTTTTGAGTTTGAAAAAATGATTTTTTGATAAAATTTTTCATTTTTCTGAATGATTGAAGTGCTTCAAGGAATAAACAGTCATTTTTTTTTGTTTTTAGAGAATCACTTCAATGCCTTCATTGAAGGACAAAAAAATGGGTCAGTTATTTTGAAATAACTGACCCATGTAGAGATTTAGGTATCGGATACCTAAACTTCAAATTCTGAGCTCTTAATTTGTGAACTTATTTCGGATGAAGGTATCCGATACCTCCTCACTCTTTTTCTAACTTCAATAATTCTTCTGAATACGCCATCACCTGGTCTTTGTCCCACAGCATCGGACGAAGCTGCCCTTCCAGCCACATCTTGATTTGGTTTTGATAGTCCTCGCTGTTGATGTGTCCCGACTGACCAGGAGGCATCACGGCTTGTGATTTTGAGAAGTCACCAAAATCAATAATCATTCGAAAGGAAGCACTATTGAGTGAAGCATTTTCGATTTCACCGTTCACGTTCCCCACCTGCCAAGGCGTGTCTCCGTCTCCTCCCATCGGAAAAGGTCCCAGATTGAAGATGGTGTCCAAAGGTTTGCGGATGCCCAATGAGTGGGCAAAAGTCAATTGTCTAACCTCGCCCCACTTCCAAGTAGAGACATTGTTGCCGATGTGGTCTTCGAGCCACTTCATGGCTTGTTGCAGGCTGCGAAGCAATAAATCTTCTTTTCCACCCGCCTGTTCTATCCACCAACTATCAGTATCCTCCAGCATCCTCAAAACCGTCAAGGCATCGTGTCCAAAATATTCATTGCCCGAATTCATGGGAGGATTTACCCCACAACCCAAGACATTTTTCATCAGCTTTTCGCCAATCGTCTGCTCCAAAATGTTGTGGGTAATAAAGTAGCGGGTGATTTTGTAGAGACAACCGCCAATGCTGTCTTTGGTGAGATAGCCATCCCAATGCGCCAAAAGGTAAAGGGCTTTGGGGAAATCTTGTTCTTTGATGCTTAACGAATCATAGAGTTCTTTGTATAAGTCCGCAAAAGCTTTGCCTGGAATGCAATACAGGTCGACTTGCATTTGCTTGCAGTCGTTTACCGAAACTTGGCTTTTTTCCTCTATCAAATCCTCCAAACGTTTGGCACGATAGCCATTCATCCACGAATCACCCAAATAATAAGGATAATCATCACCCACTACTTTATTATTCGCCGTCAAAACATAGCCCTTTTCAGGGTTCAAACTGTGAGGCATTTCTGTGAACGGAACTTCGCCTATCCAATCGCCTTCGCCCGTCCAACCCAAAGAAGGCAGTTTTCCATTGCCGCCTTTCCGAATGGGCACTTTGCCCGTCAGCCAATAGCCCACATTTCCTTGCGTGTCGCCATAGGTGAGATTGAATTGAGGCGCATCCATAAAGCTCACTCCGTTGACAAATTCTGTCCAATTGCGAGCCGTATTGATTTGCCACCAAGCCTGTATAAATCTTGCAGGCTTTTCCAATGCCTTGGATTGAAGGGCCACTCGTTGCTCTGTTTTTTCGAGCATATTGGAGACAATCGGTCCATGTCGAGTGATGATGACTTTTTCTACATGGGGTTCTTCTTCTCCTTTGATGTGAATTTTTTCTTTCTTAACCTTCGCCTTTTTCCATTTTTTGCCGACCAAGTATTTATAACTGCCATTGCTTTTGAATTTCTCAACAAACAAATCTTCGCAGTCCGTAAAGGCAAGCGTGATGCCCCAACCAATGTGTTCATTGTGTCCAATAACGACCATCGGGAAACCTGCAATCGAAACGCCTGTGACATGATAACCAGGACAATGCAAATGGTTTTCGTACCAAATGGCAGGAGCAGTCAAACCCAAATGTGGGTCATTGGAGAGGATGGCGTGATTGGTAGTAGATTTTTGGGGAGAAATAGCCCAAGAATTGCTACCGCCATTTTGTTTTAGAAATGGATCTTGGGAAGCTTTGAAGGCAGAACCATCGAGTAGGTTGTTGACTTCAATGCCTTTGGCAACAATGCTGGGATTGTCTTTGGAATAGTGAATGTCGAGGTCAGCCGCTTTTTCTAAGCCAATTTTATTGACCACTTCCTGCCTCACCCAGCTGCTGTGCCAAGCATGGGACATTTGCCAAGACATCAGTCGGCTGTATGCCATACTGTCTTCCAATGTCCATTTTTTTGGAGTAACTTGTGTGAGGGTAAATTCTATGGGAAGTTGGTCTTTGTATTTTTTCAAATAGGCATTGATTCCTGCAATGTGGGCTTCCATTAATTCCAGTGCTTGAGGAGTGAGAAGCGGAATGTCTTTTTTGCCGAGTCGCTGAAACCCCAATGTGCGGGCGGTGATGTCCAAATTGAGTGCATCTTTGCCGAAGGCTTCGCAGAGCGTACCTGTGGCAGTGCGCCGACTCAGTTCCATTTGCCAAAATCGGTCTTGCGCATGGACAAATCCTTGTGCAAATAACAAGTCGTGTAAATTGTTGGCATAAATATGTGGAACGCCCCAGTGGTCTCGATAGATGTTGATGCTATCATGCAAACCCTTCAATTGGAATGAGCCACTTGTTTGAGGGAGTGCCTTTTTGCTGAGTTGGTGGATGCCGAGTTTGCCGACTTTACTGATGAAGTTGTAGAATAAGGACATGGACAATATGAGTTTTAGAAGGGCAAAGTTAAGAAAGGAAAAGGAATGAGGATGAAAATGGTTGAGAACGGATGAGAATTAAAACGAAAAAGATGGATAAAAAAGAGCTTAGAGTTGGTTTGAAACGAGGAACGGTTCAATTGTTTGCGTATTCGGAGGAATGGAAAGGGGGATTTGAAGCGGAAAAGAAGTTGCTGCAAAAGGTGTTTGGTCAGCGATTGAAGCGAATAGAACATATTGGCAGTACTGCAATTTTTGGTATTGCAGCGAAGCCGATTATTGACATGATGGCTGTGGTAGATTCTATTGAAATGCATTGTATGGAAGTCCTTATGGCTGATTTTGAAGCATTGGATTATATACGAAGGCTTGAAGAAGGAGTTGGAATTGAAGTATGGGGACAATCGAAAGGAATATACGGCTGGTAAGGCTGAGTTTATTGGAAGGGTTATTGGGCTTCGTGAAAAAGCAATTTGACCAGTTTATATTGATTTTTCGGAGTTGGATAGTTCAAAATTTTTGTCGTAAATTCAGACATTTAAGCACAAATTTTCACAAACAATGAAAAATACAAGAAAACCAATCATAAGCCATTCTGATGATGGTCGTTTATACAAATTAGGAGCGTCAGAAAATACTCAAGTGACCTTCAAAGCCGACGGGGAAGAAGTAGCCAATCAATATGGCATCACAGAATGGTGGATGGACGAAGGCGGTCCCAGCCCTGCTCCACACGTTCATGAAGCCAATGATGAATTGATGTATGTTCTCGAAGGACCTGTATCTGTATTGACTGGTGATACTTGGACAAAAATGGAGAAAGGTGGATTGGTGGTCATTCCAGCAGGAACACAACATACTTTTCGGAATGACTCTAATCAAAGAGTGGGGATTCTGAATATATTGTTGGGGACTTCTTATGAAGCGATGATGCCGCATATTGTGAAGGTTTTTGCAGGGAGGTAATTTTATAGGTTCTTTGACAAAATCTGCCAAATGAGACTATGGTAGTTTTTCAAAAATCGTCAAATAACCAATTTTATATTTCACCGCCCCTCAAAAATACATATCTTTATCTTGAACAAACTACTGCATTCATTATGTCAAAAGATACGTTAG
>JBGCDY010000049.1:0-14413 GCA_045105835.1 Chitinophagales bacterium | reverse complement strand
TTGTCTTCAATCGAAGGGCAGTACCGAGGTCCTACTCCTTTGATTCGTCCAGCAAACATTGGAGAACGGCTAAAGCCTGTTTTCAATAAATCGTGTACCTCAGAATTGGTATAAGCAATCCAACAACTTCTTTGTTTTTTGGGCAGAGGGATGTCCATATACGAAAAACCAGTAGTCGCCATATCCCCTTCTTGCTCCTCCATTTGACTATAGTCAATGCTTCGACCATCAATTCTTGGAGGTGTTCCTGTTTTCATTCGCCCTGTCTCAAACCCTAATTCTACCAATTGTGCAGTGATTCCTGTTGCGGCTCTTTCACCCGCTCTTCCACCACCAAACCGCTTCTCTCCTATATGAATGAGTCCATTTAGGAATGTTCCATTGGTGAGAATCACTGTCTTTGACTTTATCTCTATGCCCAAACTGGTTTTCACTCCACAGACTCGTCCCTCTTTCACAAGCAAACCGACAACCATTTCCTGCCAAAAGTCAAGATTTGCAGTTTGTTCCAGTTGATTTCGCCATTCTGCGGCAAACAACATTCTATCACTTTGGGCACGAGGGCTCCACATTGCAGGTCCTTTAGAAAGGTTCAGCATTCGGAACTGAATCATGGTCTTGTCTGTCACAATCCCAGAGTAGCCCCCCAAAGCATCTATTTCACGTACTATTTGTCCTTTTGCTACGCCTCCCATTGCAGGGTTACAAGACATTTGTCCAATCGTCTGCATGTTCATTGTCACCAACAGCGTTTTCGAACCCAAATTCGCTGCTGCTGCGGCGGCTTCACAACCTGAATGACCACCTCCTACTACTATTACATCGTATTCCGCAAACATTTTTTTATGCTTTAATTAGAGTCAAAGCAGGGTGCATTGGCTCTTCGTTTTAATTTTATAAATTATTGACTACAAAAATAGCAATTCTATTTGTACTGTGCTTCAATAATAAAATGTTCTACGAGGAACATCTTATTATTGAAGGCTCAAATGAAGAACTAAATTGTTCTTCGTAGAACATCTCCTCATTAAAGCCTTAAAGAGGAAACACAATTGTTCCTCGTAGAACAATCACAAAAATAGCTACATTGCTCAATAGCGGTGGATTTCGAAGCCCATCGTTATTGAGCAGCTTTCAGGACATAAAAAAAATGGGAGAACAGCACACAAAAATTGCAGCCACTCTCCCATCTTGATTTCGAGTCTTCCAAAGAAAACTTTTTTATGAGGTGCTGCCTGTCCGGGTAAAGCCCAAACGTTTTCGCCCACCGCTCACAGCTTTTCTTTCATCGAACATTTCTACATCCGACAAAATAATTGTTTTGAGCATTTCTTCTGTACGTTCTTCTTTGGGCATTGCCGCCAAACGCAAGTTTTGGTTCTTGATCATTTCATCAATCGTTTTTACGACCGAACGACCATTTCCGAAAAACTTATCTTTGGTAGCGTGTAAATAGCCTAAGAATCTTCTGAGGTGTTTCTTCGCATCATCTTCAATAGTGTACTCCTCTTTCTCGATTTTTCTAACTGCAATTTCAAGTAATGCCTTGACAGAAAAATCTTCAAAGACCAACAACCTATCAAAGCGAGATTTGAAGCCAGGATTCGATTCCAAGAAACTTTTCATTGGGTCAGGATAACCTGCCACGACTACAGCAAATTCTCCTTTCTGATCTTCCATTCGTTTGATCAATGTTTCGACAGCTTCTTTGCCGAAATCTGTTGGTCCTCGTTGGGTCAGTGCATAAGCTTCGTCAATGAACAAAACACCTCCAATAGCGGTGTCAATTTTCTCCGAAGTTTTCAGAGCCGTTTGTCCTACATATCCTGCCACCAAACTCTGTCGATCACATTCTACCAAATGTCCTCTTTCTAAAACCCCCAACGCTTTGAAGATTTCAGCCAAGATTCGAGCAACGGTTGTTTTACCTGTTCCAGGATTTCCAGTAAAGACAGAGTGCAAAGAAAATTTGTTGAGTACGTCCTTCCCTATCTCTCGATAAAAACGAACCAACTGTACCAACTCCGAAATTTCTTTTTTGACTTCCTTCAATCCCACCAAAGCATTCAACTCTCCCAAAGCTTCTTCAAGCAATTCTTCGTTGATTGGAATATCTGGTCGTTTCTTTTCTTTCGCCTTGAAGATTTTTTCAAAATCTCCTACAATCAAAGTCGACAAATCTTCTTTTGACAAACTTCTGGGACTATCTTGTTTCATCACCCGCAAACCCAAATTAATTTTGGCTTCGCTGATGAGTGAATTTACATAACGAGCGTTTCCGAAAAATCGGTCACGTGTTCGATAGGCTTCTACAATCTTGCTATAGAGATATGCTTTCGATTGAGTCGTCAATAAAATGTTTCGCTTCAATGCAGCATACTCCGCAATGTCCGCCAATTCTTGAGGAACGTAATCTATGAATTCGAACCATTGAGTAAATCGAGATTTCAAACCTGGGTTTGCATCCATGAAGGTTTTCATCTCACTTGGGTAACCTGCCACGATAACCGACAAGTCTCCTGCTCCATCCGACATCTCTTTCACCAAAATTTCAATCACTTCTCGACCAAAATCTTTGAGGTCATCTTTTGCCCTTGCCAAGCTATATGCCTCGTCAATGAACAAAATTCCCCCTCTTGCATTTTTGATGGCTTCTTTTACCTTTGGCGCAGTTTGACCAATGTACTCACCTACCAAGTCTGCACGATCTACTTCGTGTACATGCCCTTTGGTCAACAAGCCCATGTGTTTGTAAATACGACCGAGCATCTTTGCCACCGTTGTTTTACCTGTACCTGGATTTCCAGTGAACCCAGCATGAAGGTTGATTTTCTGAGCATCTTCAAAACCTTTCTCAATTCTGATTTTGACAAACTTCAAATACTCCGCATATTCCTTGATGCGTTGTTTCACCGTTTGCAGACCAATCAATCCTTCTAAGTCCGACATGACTTCTTCAAAAGTCTGTGGTTGTTCTTGTTCTTTGGGAATTAGTTTTGCCCCTGTACTTGGAATCAAAGCTTCGGACATTCCTTCTTCAAAAGCATCCGTTACTTCAAATGGTAAAATGGCTACCAAGTGATCCATGAAAATGATTTCAAGCGTATAGTTGTCGAGAAACCATGTTCCCTTATCATTTGAGCCCCATCCAGAAGTGATGGTATAGGTTTTATCTGTCGGTTTGAGGTGCAATACTTCTACGGTTTCCCCCTTCAATTGATGGGCATCGTTGTAGAATTTGAAGAAAACTTCACAGTTCCACGATTTATCCACTACCAAGTTTTGCATTGCAAATTCTACAAAAACATAGCGTGCATTTTTTCCATCGAACCCTTTGTAATATGTTCTATTCTTCAAAGGGATATTGTTGTCAGGCCCTTCATACAACTTTATAGATTCGATACTAAAATATGGGTTATTGTCCTCTGTGACAATCCCCACATCTTCTATCCAAAACTTTTGACTTGCAATCAATTTGCCCTCAATATATGCCTCCCAAAGGTAAATTCCTTTCTTCCAATACAAGCCAGTTTTCTTGTTTCCCCACCCCTCTCTGACATATACAATATTCGAATCCTTGCTCACCTCTTTGACAGAAGTAAGTTTGCAAAGTTCTTGTTTCTTTGTACCTCGAAGCGCAAAGGCTTTGAGGGTAATTTCTATTTTCCAATCCTCTTCATCAAACAATTTATTGTAAAAAGAAAATTCTCCATAGATATAGGAAGCTTCAGATCGGTCAAATACACGGCGGTATTTCTTCTGTTCATTGGCAAGCCACTCAGAAGAACCGTATATTTTGAGATCTCTAAATTTATAGGCTACAAAATTTGTATCTTTTTTCTCTGACATAATATCCAAATTACTTATTTGTGTCGCTATCCTTAAACGGCAATCAGTAAGCCAAATTGTGATTTGCGAGAATATAAGAGCAAATCATTCCTCAACATTTATTACACTATTAATGCCATTATTGATTTTTTAGTTTCATTCCAGCTTTAAAAACGACTAAAACCCCAAAAATAGTAAAAAATCGTGGAGACTGATTGTAAATCAAGCTCTAAATATAACACAAAAGGCACCTTACACCTTTTACGGTGCAGATGCCTCTCAATTCTGAAACAGGAAAACTTCGACGAAACTCAATAAAATGGGATTGATGATTACTCCTATCTCGAATTTCAATTTGAAAATAGGAAAAATTCAGAACGCTCTCTATCGCCCAAATCCTCCCCAAAAACTTTCCTTTCTTTCTTCGCCTCCATCCAAGGAAGCCATGTATGCAGTCGGATAAATCCGTTTTACAAATTTGTCAATATCCTGAACAGTCACCCGACCATCTTTGTCCTCATCCAGCCCAGAATTCATTTTGTAGGCAGTAGAAGGATTCGAGTACAAACTAAAGCAATACTCTTCGTCCAAAGCACGAGGATACAATATAGACAAGTACAAATCCGTCAAACTTTCGTATTGTCGGTGTTTCTTACGTTTTGCATCCAAATACTTGTACACAAAATCCAATTGTTCTATGTGGTTCATGTTCCTCAACTTGTCGACTGTAACATTGAAGTCCTTTGCAGTAGCAGGCATCCATTGAATCAAGCCCGTCGCACCACTTCCTTTGTGATTGGATACAGAAGCATCAAAACGAGATTCTGCGTGCATCACCGCCATCAACCACTCTGGAGCAATTTTCAAATCCTCGGACACTTCCCTAACTTTTTCCTCAAAAGTATCAGGATTGTACACAAACTTCTCCGCTTGATCCAACAAGTACAAAGAAGGCTCTACAATCGCATCAACGACTGCTGCAGTAGGAGTCTTGTTCGATACATTCATCAATCGATAAGTAAAAACGTTACTTAGCATGATGAAAAAAATTAAAAAACCAAATGACTTGATATTTAGTTGGATAGATTCATTCCATTTTATGAGTTGTTTCATGTTATTAATTTTTGAAGGTTAGCAACAAATTATCACACTTAATTCGTTTGACAACAAAATTAGCATTTTGCTAAATAATTAGCAAATTTTCTGCCAACTTTATTTTTAATAATCCTTTTCCACAACTATTCCCTTCAAAAACCAAATGATTATTTTCATTTAAAATTACTCATTATCAATACTTTGAATGAGATACTGATAGCTATATTGTCGTTTTAAAATAAAAAACATAAATACTAAAAAAATTAGCTTAAAGCGTTTATTACTCACTTCAATAAAAGACCAAAGTTCGTTAACGAGCAAAGCTCCCAGTATTTTCTGCAATGCAAAAATATTGGGAGCTTTGTTTTGAAGAGCCTTCAATATCAGATTGAAGCACTCTTATTTGTTAAAATTAAATTCGTCCTTTAAGGAAAACCCTTCCCTATCCGATTATTTCTGCCTTGGTTTTGTTTCTGGTATAAAAATACAAAGCTCCAAAAGCAAAGGTCAATAAAACAGGAATCCATACCATTGCCTGCAAAATTTCGGGCCCTGCCAATACCTGTGCTTGAGCAAATTGATTCGCCATTTCTGTTCCAGCATCTGCCGTTTGATAAGTTGCAAGTTCTGCTCCTTTGGGTAGATGTGAGGATAAATTACTATCATACATTCGCCCCATAATCGGAAAAAAGATAGAATTGGCAAACATTCCTGCTCCTCCCATCAAAGACAATCCTATTGCTCCAGTTTTGGGTGTGTACTCTGCCACAAACCCCAACATAGTAGGCCAAAAGTAAGTGACTCCCAATGCAAAGATGCCAGCAGCTACAAACAACATATTTCCTGACAAAGTACTCAGCAGATACAAACCGATTGAAGCCAAGATAGACGACACCAACAATACGCCAGCAGGAGACATTTTATGCACCACTGGACCAGCCATACCTCTACCAATTGCCATGATTCCACTGATAAAGACCAGCAGCAAGAGTGCGTTGTCTGTCACATTTGCCAACAATACACCAATCCACTGATTTGTGCCCAACTCTGTAACCGCTGTTCCCAACATACAAATCACCATGAAAATAAACAATGGATTCAACAAAGATTTATACATTTCGCCTGTGCTAACCCCCTGTGCCACTCGCTCCGTAACAGGAAATTTTTCGCCCAAAAACATCACTCCATAAATTGCAGCAGGAATCAACATCGTTGCCATTTGGATTTGCCAGCCAATGCCAGCTCCTCCCAAAAAGTAAGCAACCAAACCTCCAATAACCAAACCTCCAGGAAACCAAATATGAAAGTGGTTCAGTTTCGTTGTTTTGTCATCAGGATACATACTCGCAATCAAAGGATTACAAACTGCTTCTACCAAACCATTGGCAATACCAATCAACAAGGTAGAAAAGAAAAGCGACCAAAACCCACCTGCCGTAATCGTCATTACAATCCCGACGACATGGCTAAAAAAAGCGGCATACATCAATTTTCGCATCCCAATAATATCCACCAAAGCTCCACCAATAATGACTGCCAAAGGAAAGCCCCAAAAAGCTGTTCCTGCAATCCAGCCAAGTTCCTCGGTATTTAAGCCAAAGTCAATTCCTAATTGTCCAAGCATTCCTGCACGAATGGCAAAAGTCATTGAAGTCACGACCAGCGCCAGACAACTGGCTACAAAAAGTTTGTTTGTGTTTACTGTTTGTCCCATAGTGTTTGTTCGTTTCGTTGATTATTGATTAAAGACTTTGTAGGTTAAGGGTTTGAAGGGAACTATTGTTGGTTTGTTAATATCTACTGTTCTTTTTAATTTTTGGTCATTGAGGACACACGTCAAAATAAGTTTCCAAATATCTATCAATTCATAAAACAAGGAGTATTGAAGTGTTTTCATTTTTATTCTCATTTGAATTTTCATTCATTTCTTAGTCATACCTCGCCAATTCAACCTTGGGAGTCGTTCCTTTGAAGAAAAATCCTGCAAGTACTCCAAATGCAAAGCCGCCAATGTGTGCCCACCATGCGACACCTGCGCTATCTCCCAGTGCAGGATCTAAAGCTCCCATACCACTGATGACTTGCTGAACAATCCAGAAACCCAAAAAGAAGATGGCGGCAATTCTAAAAGAGGAAAAGAAAAATACCAAGACCTTGACACGGGAACGTGGGAACATCACTATATAAGCCCCCAAAACGGCTGCAATAGCTCCACTTGCGCCTATCGTGGGAATGCCACTTCCTGTATTGAAATAAACGTGTGCCAATGCTGCTGCAACGCCTCCTAAGATATAGAAAATCAGGAATTTACCACTTCCAATGCTCGCTTCAATATTGTCTGCAAAAACCCATAAAAAAAGCATATTTCCAATCAAATGCATCCAGCCTCCATGCAAAAACATAGAAGTCAGCAAGGTAAAATTGTCTTGTCCATTCATGATTTCGATGGGGCGTGCGCCATACTCCATCACAAAAGCCTCCAAATCGGGAATGGGCAAACTTGCTTGGTATAAAAAAATAAGCACATTCATCGCAATGAATGAATAACTAAAAAGCGGATGGTGTCCGCCACGCACTTGATCGTCGCCGATTGGAAAAATCATGGTATAGGAAGGTTGATGACTAAAAAATCAATACAAAGCAATTTACGAAAAAAATTGAGAATCGAATAAGCTTGCTCTTTTATGTATTATTCAATGAAGCGGGGTTTTCTTTGTTAAATTGATATATTTTTATCATTTTTGTAAAAATATCTGCCATTTATTTAGAAATTCGCAAAAAAACAAGACTATGGGTAAAGCAAAGGGTTTTTTAGAATACAATAGAGAGCTGCCAAATACACGAAATCCACAGGAAAGAATAAAGGACTACAAGGAAATCTATGAGCCTTTCAGCAAAGAAAAAACAACTGAACAGGCTGCAAGGTGCATGGATTGCGGTGTTCCTTTTTGCCACAATGGCTGTCCTTTGGGCAACATCATTCCTGAATTCAATGATGCTGTTTATCAAAACGATTGGGCTTATGCTTTTGAAATCCTAAGTAGCACCAACAATTTTCCTGAATTTACGGGACGAATTTGCCCTGCCCCTTGCGAAGCATCTTGTGTTTTGGGAATCAATGCGCCTCCTGTCACCATCGAACACATCGAAAAATCCATTGCAGAACATGCTTTTGAAAACAACTTAGTTCAGCCCAATCCTCCCGCTACTCGAACAGGCAAAAAAATCGCCATCGTAGGTTCTGGTCCAGCAGGCTTGGCTGCTGCGATGCAAATGAACAAGGCGGGGCATTGGGTCACCGTCTTTGAACGAGCAGATAGAATTGGCGGTTTGTTGCGGTATGGCATTCCCGATTTCAAATTGGAGAAACAGGTGATTGACCGTCGATTGAAGGTCATGGAGGCAGAGGGAATTGTCTTCAAAACCAATGCGGATGTGGGCGTAAACGTAGCCATTGAAGATTTGCAGGCTCAATATGATGCTATTATTCTTTGTGGTGGCTCGACGATACCAAGAGATTTACCGATTCCAGGTCGAGCATTGAAGGGAGTTCATTTTGCAATGGATTTTTTGACCCAACAAAACCAGCGAGTAGCGGGTGATACGACTTTTGAAGTTCCCGAAATTTGGGCAACCAATAAAAATGTGGTCGTTATTGGTGGTGGCGATACAGGTTCCGACTGTGTGGGTACTTCCAACCGTCACGGAGCGACAAGTGTCACCCAAATCGAATTGCTCTCAAAACCTCCTGTCAATCGCCAACAAGAGGATATGTGGCCGAATTGGCCCATGACTTTGCGGACTTCTTCTTCTCACGAAGAGGGTGCAGAACGGCAATGGGCGATTATGACAAAGGAGTTTGTGGGAGACGAAAACGGAAACTTGAAGGCATTGAAATTGGTAGAGATACAATGGGAAGCTTCCAAGGATGGTGGACGACCAAACTTCAAAGAAGTTCCGAATAGTGAACAGATTATTCCTTGTGAACTGGCATTGTTGTCGATTGGTTTTGTGCATCCACAGTGGGAAGGAATGTTGGAGGAATTGAGTGTGGATTTGGATGGACGTAGGAATGTACTGGCTTCGGAAACGGGTGAGAATCGCTATCAAACCAATGTGGATAAGGTGTTTGTAGCAGGAGATATGCGCCGTGGTCAATCCTTGGTGGTTTGGGCAATTTCGGAAGGGCGTGAAGCGGCAAAAGCGGTGGATGAGTTTTTGATGGGGAGTTCTAAATTGGAGGGAAAAGAGGATTCGTTTTTGGTGGTTTAAACTTGGTGGAGACCTATCTTTCGATGCGAATAGGAATACAATCTGTGTGCTAAAAAAGAAATCAATAGCAGGTACAAGGTGTTGAACAGAACTTGTACAACTACAAAATAAAACCAATTATGAGGAGTGAAAAAACCACATGGTATATGTGCATTTAGAGGAAATAAAGTAGTGTAACTGTTCCAAAACAGAAAGAAAAGATTACTGCAAAACGATTCTGGGCTAAATTGAATGAGCCAGCCGCCTTCTTCTTCAAAATTGACAAAACTTCCCAATATCCCTATCATTGCAGCAGTAAGTTGAATTCCTGATAATAAAAACACATCATATCTTCTTAAAACCCTAAAATTCAACGAAATAGAAAATACCGTTCCAAAAAATATTGCAATTAAGGTACTCTGGTGAAAATATCCATGAAAAGTAGAAAGAGGATATCCAAAGTAAAGATAATCAACAATATAGTTGTTGATAAAAAGTAGAAAGGCAATTACAATAGTAATAAAAATCACCTTTCTCCGCTCTAAAAGATTCAATCTAAAAAATGGTATTATGCCCACTGCAATCGAAAGGGGCATCAAATAGGCAAGACTTCCTTCACACCAACTGCACCAGAATGATATTTCGTCGTCCATCTACCTATTTTACGGTAACTTCAAGAATCAAACTTACTGCTGTGGACTACCCCTCTTAATCTCCACTTTCACTCGGTCAATCAAATTATCCTGAGTTGAAAGCACCGTAAAAGTAAAGCCTTTGTAGGCAACCTTCTCGCCTTCTTGGATAAAACGCCCTTCCAATTCGAGTAGCAAACCGCCCAAAGAATCAAAATCTCCTTCTACGCCATCAAAAGTTCCCGTATCAATTCGCATAAATTTGCAGGCATCGTGCAACATGATTTTACCTTCAAAAGTGTAATTATTGCGGTCTGCTTTATATCTATACACCTGTTGGTCTTCCTTCTTTGCCACCGTTGAAGTTTCATCTTCAATCTCTCCCAAGATTTCTTCAATGATGTCCTCCAATGTCACCAAACCCGAAGTTCCTCCATATTCATCCACGATGATAGCAAGGTGTACTTTCTTGCGTTGCATTTCCTTCAGGAGCTTGTAAATTTTCTTGTTTTCGGGAACAAAGAAAGGTTTTTTCAGAAGCTTGTGCCAATCAAAACTTCCTGTTTTGTTGGTATGTGCTAATAAGTCTTTGACGTATAGAATGCCTTTTATTTCATCCAAATGCTCTTCGTAAATAGGCAGTCTTGAATAGTTTTTTTCTTTGATTTCGGAAATCAACTCGTCAAAAGGCGTATCATAATCCATCGCAAAAACCTCCATACGATTGTGCATGATTTTGCTGACTTCAATATCCCCAAACTTCACAATTCCCTTCAACATCTGATAGTCTTTCTCCGTCACTTGCTCTCCCGCTACGATGTCAATCATGTCATTGATTTCCTGCATATCGACATTTTTCGATGTTCGTTCGTCCAGTTTTCGCTCCAAAAAGCTGGTCGAAACAATCAATGAACGACTAATGGGTGCAAGAGACCATTTGAGAACTGACAATGGATAAGCCGTAACTGTAGCCAACCGCAAATTGTATTGTTGTGCATACACTTTGGGCATTACTTCCCCAAAAAGCACCAAAATAAAGGTGACTCCAACGACATTGATTAAGGTTTCAGGGTCCAATTGAACATTGAAAATACCCATGTTCAATATAAGTGGCAAAGATTCATTGAAGGTAAAAATCTGGCGAGTAAGGAAGAAGGTGGTGATAACAATTCCGATGTTAAATAAGTTGTTAGCAATTAAAATCGTAGCCAACAAATAGCGGGGCTTGTCTAACAATTGAAGAATTTGAGAACCTACTTTGGTTTTACTGCGTTTTAATTGTTTTTTTTGGTTAGGAGTAATGGAGAAAAAAGCTACTTCCGAACCAGAGACCAAGGCAGAGGCCAATACAAGTATGAATACAACTAAAAAACCCAAAATAATGGTCCACCAATCAAGGTTGGTATTGATGATGGATGCTAGCGGAATATCAGTTAAAAGACTCGGGTAATAATCGCCTCCCCCGTCGGGATTGGTTTCCAAAACAGTGTTATTTTGTGAAAAAATGCTATTGAACAAATGCCTTCAATAGGTTCTATTTACTCAAAAATTGTATTAAGACAATTTCAACTAATAAATCCGTCATTTATGCGTGTATCTTTTTTCATTATACTTCGTTAAAAAGCCTCGTCATAGCCCTGCTATGCCTGTGTTTTTTGTCTCGTCTAACAAAAAAATATTTCCGCAAAATCGCCTGTTTATTAATTTGAAAATGCCTAAGTAAATTTAGGTCATTTAAGGTTCTTTTGCAAATCTTTCTTTGAACGAAAAATCAAGGGCAAAAGACAAAAGCGAGAAATCCATATGACTCCTCGCTTTTGATTCAGCAAATATAAGTTATTTTTCTTTTTTAGAATGGTAAATCGTCATCTACCTCATCTGCAGGAGGTGGAGCAGGCGTATTATTCGCCACAGGAGCACTGCTTACATTTGTGGTACTGAAACTGTTACTGCTTCCTTCTTTGGTAATAACAGCTGCTTGATCAGGACGACCTCCCAACAATACTATTTTACCTGTTCGGTCTCGCACTTCAATTTCCGTGCGGTATTTTTTCACTCCACTGCTGTCTTCCCAAGAACGGGTACGGCATCTACCTTCCAAATAAACCTTTGAACCTTTTCGCAAGTATTTTTCAGCAATTTCTGCCACTCGACCATAAATACTGACATTGTGCCATTCGGTTTCTTCAATCCATTGTCCCTCCTTGTTTTTGTAGCCATCTTTTGTAGCTACCGAAAAAGACACTTTTTTTGAACCACTACTAAAGGTATAGGTTTCAGGGGCTTTTCCTAAGTTTCCCAGAAGGGTTACTTTATTTAACGTTGCCATATATTGATATTTGTTTTTTTAGAATAAGAAATTGAAGTTACTAGTTTTTTGCCTTGATAATTAGCCCTTTATTAAAAAGGCAAATCGTCGCTTTCTTTAATATCTGCATTGACCGTAGCAGATACCGTTCCGACTTGACCACCTTGGTTGGCAGAGTTTCGACTATCCAATAGGGTCAAACCACTAAAATCTCGCACTTCAATTTCGGTAATGTACTTTTTAGTGTTTGTGTTGGCATCCTCCCAAGAACGCGTCTTTAGTTTTCCTTCAATATAAACTTGGCTTCCTTTCTTCAAAAACTTTTCGGCTGTTTCCGCCAATTTGTACCACATCACAACATTGTGCCACTCCGTTTCTTCTATTTTTTGTCCATCTGGAGTAGAATAGCCATAATTGGTGGCCACTGAAAATTTTGCTTTAATAGCACCGCTTTCAAAGCGTTGGATTTCGGGATCTTGTCCCAAACGTCCAATCAATTGAATTCTGTTTAAACTTGACATATTTAATTTGTATTAGATGATTTCTGTTAATAAGGAACGCTTCAAAATAAGTTTACAAAGATTGTCTTATAAGAAACTGATATTGAAGTGCTTTTTAATTTTTATTCTCATTTTAATTTTAATTCGTTCCTAAGGTGGGTGGTGCGGATAAGCTTTTATACACTTAAATATAACACAATGCTTTTGTGCTTCAAAAACTTAAGGCATGTTTTTTTTGAAGGAAAAATAATTGATGTGTTGAAATAAAAAAAAGTGTCTTTTTACTAACAAAGACACTTAAATAACCTTTTTTTTAGCAAAAAAGTTCCCTTGAGAGGGCTGTTTATCCTAAATTGATAAGAAAAATATAGCCTTACAAACCTTCAAAATAATTCAGGCCTGTTAAGAATTTAATCAACCCTAAACCCCTGAATTTTTGAGTTTGAATTTGTGCTTTGGATTTGAATTTTGACTAGTGACACCGATCATCAGCAGGAAGGCTATCTATCCAATCGCTAATCAATTTGATGCCCTCTGTGTGATTAACAGAACGTCCCAATTCTGGCATAGCTACTTCATCTACTGTCGAAGATAGACGGTAAACAAGAATCGATTCATTTGAACTACCAGGAACGATATCGTACTTATTCCCTCCTGTAGCATCTCCACCCGCCGAAATGGGCGTTTTGCAGAAACCCAATAAATCTATATTCTCAATCGCAATATTGTAGTACAAAGAAGTATTGGTAGCCGACCCAAACTCGTTGTGACAATGGGCACAATTGATGTCCAAATAGGCTCTTGCCCTATCTTCCAAAGGTCTTGAAGTATCTTCCCAATCTGCAATCGTGTGGATGTTGTCAGGAATCGCATCCAAATAACCTTCTGTTTGCCATTTCACCAATTGATTCATGCTGCCAGAATCATAGTCAAAAGACCTCGACAAGTTTTGAGGTTTGGGGCCAATCGGTGCAACATCGCCTTCATATCTGTGGCAAGTTTTGCATTCCTCTTGGGTTGGGATTTTGTAGGTAGTCGAAAATTCTTCGCCATTCTGGTTCCAAGAAATCGGAACTCTTCGTCCGATTTGCAGAAAAGTGGCTTCTGTTTGAGCATCGTTCCACTCATAGGTATAGGCTTCCCATTTACTGGATTTTCTGACCAACAACCTCGTTTCTATGATTTGAGTCGTATTATTGGGCAGTACATTTTCGTATTTGAAGTTTTTGATGATGATGGTACCAACGGGAAAATCAACTACTTTTTCATCCTCGATATACTTACCTGTTTCACCATCAGGCATCCAAATAAATCGGTCTTTGATGGCATAATCGGTAAACAAAGGTGTTATCAAATCATAAGGCAAAACACCTTCATTCCCTTCTAAACTAGCCATCTCTCCCTTGAAAAAATTGTACTCAGAAAGGTTGGTGTAAGGAATCGCATTGAGGTCTCCTTGCACAGCATTGGGGTCAATGTCATTTTCCTTACTGCAATTTGTCATCATCAATAGAATGCAAAACGCAATACTACAATATAAAAACTTTGAAAAATCCATCATTGTATATTCAGGTAAGTGAGAAGGCAGAAATGAGATGTGAGAAGTGAGGCTTCAAATTCCTTATGGTCAAAACATTAGGGATTTAGCAAGTAATAGTCTACGCATTTTACTCGTTCTTTTTCCTTTTAGATGCGTTAAAAATTTTGACCATAGCCCTGCTATGCTAAAAATTTTTGCCTTCCTAAAAGAAAAAATACCTTCCTAAAATTTGCGTAGCATATTTATTTCTATCTCCCTT
>JBGCDY010000048.1:0-3893 GCA_045105835.1 Chitinophagales bacterium | reverse complement strand
GTTGGTAAAAACGGTGCAGGTAAATCCACGATGCTCAAAGTCCTGGTAGGAGAAATCATTGGGGAAAATGGTACGATTTCGATGGACAATGGCACTACTTTGGGCTATTTGCCACAGGATAAAAAGATACGAAATACCCTGACCATTTTTGAAGAATCGGCTACTGCTTTTGAAGAAGTCCAAAAAGTAGAGCGTAAATTGAAGGACATCGAAAAAGAATTAGATGTTCGAACAGATTATGAGTCAGATAGTTATTTTAAGCTATTGGAGCGAATGACCGAAGCCCAAGACCGATTGCAGCGACTGGGCGGCTTGACGATTCGAGAGGACATTGAGAAGATTCTGAAAGGATTGGGTTTTCAGAATGGGGATTTTGACCGATTGATGAGTGAGTTCAGTGGAGGTTGGCAGATGCGGGTAGAGTTGGCAAAAATTCTGTTGATGCGTCCCGATTATGTACTGCTGGATGAGCCTACGAATCACTTGGATATTGAGTCGATTATGTGGCTGGAAAACTTTTTGGCGGATTATTCTGGAGGCGTATTGTTGATTTCGCATGACCGGGCTTTCTTGGACAAGGTGACGAACCGAACGCTTGAGTTGGTGAATGGCAAGGCTTATGATTACCGTACTTCCTACTCCAAATTCATGGAGCTTCGTCAAGAACGCATCGAAAAACAAAAGACGGAAGCCATTCGTCAAGAAAAATTCATTGAGCACACCGAAACACTCATCAATAAGTTTCGAGCAAAGAAGAACAAAGCCAAATTTGCCCAATCGTTGATTAAAAAGTTGGACAGAATCGAAAAAGTTGATGTGGATGAGAAAGAATCTGCTGCCATCAAATTTCGGTTTCCCCCTGCGCCTCGCTCTGGAAAAATTGCAGTGGAAGCCAAAGGTGCGAGCAAACGCTATGATTCACACTTGGTTTTGGATGATGTTGAGTTTCTCTTAGAAAGGGGTGAAAAAATTGCTTTTGTGGGTAAAAACGGAGAAGGGAAAACTACACTTGCCAAGATTATCAATCGCAAATTGGATTACGAAGGGCATTGTGAATTGGGATACAATGTGAGTATTGGCTACTACGAACAGCATCAAGCCGAAACAATGGACGGCAATAAAACGGTTTTGCAGGTGATTGACGACGCTGCAACGGGTGATATGCGCCACAAAGTGAGGAGTTTGTTGGGAGCATTTCTGTTCAGTGGTGAAGATGTAGAGAAAAAAGTACAGGTGCTTTCGGGAGGTGAAAAATCTCGTTTGGCTTTGGCTCGTTTGCTCTTAGATCCTGTGAATCTATTGATTCTGGATGAGCCTACGAATCACCTCGATATGCAAGCCAAAGAGGTATTGAAGAAAGCACTTCAAAATTTTGATGGTTCTTTGATTCTTGTTTCGCATGACCGTGATTTCTTGCAGGGACTGACGGATAAAGTCTATGAATTTCGGAACAAAAAAATCAAACCTTATATCGGTGATATTTATGCCTTCTTGGAGGAACGCAAATTGCAGGATTTGGCGGAGCTGAATTTGAAGCAGGAAAAGGCGAAGAAGACAGAAGCTTCAATGGGCAAAAAGGATCGAATCGCTTACAGAGAAAAGATTCGAGAATTGGACAAAAGCGTCAAACGTCAATCCAATAAAGTATCAAAGTCGGAGAGGCGTATTTCGGATTTGGAGCGAGAAATTGCAGCGGGAGAAAAAACAATGGCTGATGCTGGTTTTTACACCAATCACCAAGACCCAAATGGTTTTATGCAAAAGTACAATCAATCCAAAGCCAACCTGAAAGCCGAAATGTCAAAGTGGGAGGATTTGGCGTTTGAATTGGAGGTGATGAAGGAAGAACGAGCGGAGTATGAATAAAGTAGCACAGGTATTCCTGCCTGTGAATAATTTTTTGATAGGGGTATCAAAAGGCAAATAACCAAAACATAAAAATATGAATGCCAAAACGCTATTTTTGTTTTGCCTTGCCCTTTTGTGCCTATTCAGCTCACTTTTGGCACAGAATACATCTGATAACTTCAATGAAAGCGACCTTGCCGCTTGGTATAAGATTACGGATGAGGAGGCCGAGGGAATCTTGTTTGAGAAAGAATCCATTACTGACGAAGCTCTGCTACATACCTTGGTGGAAATTGCTCCCCAAAAAGACTTCTCACCTAAAGAAATGCCATTGAGTGGTTATTATCTAAAGGTCACTGCAAATCAAGAGAACTTACATATTCAACTTAAAGAATGGCACTCTATTTCCGCCCAAATTTTGAATCACCAAAAAGGTTTTTCTGTTCGGGTAATTGATTCAATGGGGGTTTTATTGAAGGACGCAAAAGTTTTCTTGAATAACAAAATCATTCCCTTCAATGAGGCAACAAAAACCTATTTTTTGAATAAAAACAAAAAGAAGGGGTTCTTGAAGATTGAAGCTCTGGGAGAAACCATTTTTTATGATATTGATGACAAATCTAACTCTTATCCCAAACCATTCTTTCGCACTAAATTTGGAAAAATTGTCAAGTCGCCTTATACCTTGGTTCGTTCAAGTTGGTGGAAGTTGAGGAATTTATTTAGAGGAGGAATGAGCCACAAACCAAAGAAATACCAAGGCTACATCGCTTGCAATAAACCCAAATATCAACCTCTCGATACTGTAAAGGTCAAGGCATTTATCACCAACAAAAAGGGCAAACCTCTAAGCCGAAATTTAGAAGCCCGACTTAGTATTGCCTATCAAAGGAAAGTGCTTTGGAAAAAAACAGTCGAACCGAATCAGGCAGGAAACTATACCCTCGAATTTGTTTTGGGTGATACACTTCAATTGAATAAAAATTATAAAATAGCCTTTTATGAAGTCCAGAAAAATGGTGTTGAATCCAGAGCAATGACTCAATCATTTGATTTTGAAGATTATGAACTGGATGCCATAGACTATACCTTCAAAACGAATAAGGACAAATATACTTTTGGAGATTCAATTGAATTGCACTTTTCTGCCAAATACAAAACGGGTTTGTATGCGCCTGATGCTCGTGTCAAATTGGTGGCTCGAACCAAGATACTGGATATTCATAGCAATGTAGGTGATTTTCGAGCTGATGAAGTGTTGGTAAAAGATACTCTTTGGACATATGAACAAAATCTCAATGCGAGTGATACGACCTTGATTTACTTTCCCACTGCTGTATTGCCCAAAGCAGCCATCAACAGAATTTGGATAGAGGCAGAGTTTACCGATAGCAGTGGCGAATTGCAGGGCGCATCTGCTCGTTTTGGAGTAGAGCAAGGAGCAGAAAATTGTTTGCAGATGAGATTGGAAGGAGAATATGTGGTGGCAGAATGTGTTAAGGAAGACAAGTCGATTGCTCAAAAAGTAATCTTTCAAAAAGAAGGGAATTATGGGCGTGCCCAGAGCGAATACGAAGTGATATTGCCTTATCGGGAACGTTTGAATCCAAGTATTTCGGATTATCAAATTCATTCTCAAAATGGTGAAGACTGGGCATCCTTAGATTTTTTTGGAAATCCATCAAATGTTGAAGTCAATGGAACTCGACAAAACGACTCCATTTATATCTTGTTCCAGAATCCTCGACAAATTCCTATTTATTACAACGTTTACGAAGGTAAGAAACTCGTGGAAAGAGGGCAAACTGAACAAGCAGAATTTGTTTGGAAGCGAAAAGACCGAAAGAAGGAGGTTTATTTTCTGCAATATAGTTACAGCTGGATTGGCGAAGATTTCAATGAAATAGTACGCTATGATTTTCCAAAAAATCAATTGGACGTTTCTATTGAGCAAGCTTCAACTGTTCGCCCAGGTGACAAAGTGAATGTAAAAGTTAGTGTGAAAAACCGCCAACAGAAATCAGCTGCAGGGGTCAATTTGGTGG